>JAGGWE010000087.1 GCA_021157665.1 Sulfurimonas sp. | reverse complement strand
TATTAAATCACTAGTATCTTTATACTCATTAACAGTTGAGATAATATCATCTAAATTAGAGCGATTTAACTTAGGCGAAGATTGAACTAAAGTTACTCTCATTCTAGTTGCAAACTTCTTCAACAACCTTAGCTAAAGATGCCATATCTGATACATTTAAAGTTTTCAACTCTTTAGCAATTCTACGGTTAAGTCCCTTTAGAACAATTCCATTTCCAAACTCTATAGCAATATCAACATCACCAGCGATTGCTAAAATAGATTGTTTATATTTTACAGGTTTAATTAATTGATCTTTTAAAAGTGCGATAGCCTCATCTTTAGTAGAGTATGCTTTTGTAGTTACATTAGAAATGATTGGAGCTTCAAATTCATCTTTAACCATGTTTGCCATTAACTCAGCTAAAGGCTCTTGAGCAGGTGTTAATAACTCACAATGTGAAGCTACTGACATATCTAAAAGTAAAGCTCTTTTAGCACCAGCATCTTTAAAAGTTTGCTCTAGTGATACTAAATCAGATTTCATTCCAGCTACAACTAACTGACCATCTTGATTGTAGTTTGCCGGCCATACTTTTTTACCGTTAGCCTGAGCATCTGCACAAACTTTTTCTACACTTGCATCATCAAGACCAACTAAAACCATCATTCCAGCTTCTATTTCATCACATGCTGATTGCATAAATTTACCACGATTATGAACTAACTCAACTGCATCAATATAATTAATCGCACCACTAGCACAAAGAGCAGAAAATTCACCAAGTGAATGACCTAAAAATAGCTCAGCTTTAATATCTGGACAAGCATCTTTAAAAAGCTTATATGCAACCATTTGCACAAGTAAAATTGCAGGTTGAGTATATGCTGTTTGTCCAAGTTTTTCATTTTCTTCAAAGATTAACTCTTTAAAATCAACACCTATTCTCTCACCAGCTTTTGCAAACATCTCTTTTGCTACATCAGAATTGTTATAAAAATCTTGACCCATTCCTACTGCTTGAGAACCTTGACCTGAAAATATCATCGCTATTTTTGACATATTGTAAATCCTTGTTATAAATATTGCTTGTTATCAGCTATTTTTTTTCTTAATGTATTTCTGTTTAAACCTAATTTATCTGATAATTTTAACTGAGAATTAAATTTATTTAATCCAGCTTTAATTAATGGTACTTCATATAGATATAAAAAATTTCTATAGTCACTATTTGAACCTAATTTATCAAATAAATAATTCTCTATTATATCCATTAATTCAACATCTTTTATATCTTGAAGTAAATAATTAACCATTACTTGTCTTTTTAAAGAGTTTGAATTTTGACTTAAATCAGGTATGAAATTTTTTATATTAAATTCATTATCAACACAAAAAAGAGAAGAAGCTTCTTTAGAAAACAGTTCAATTAATCCCTCAACATCCTCTGTTCTTTGTGACAATGGTGGTATATCAAATTTAACACTAAACAACTCATCTAAATCATCATTACTAATATAATTATTTGCTGTCGCTACTACTCTTATATTATGTACTTTTATTAAATCAATTATTGTATTTAAATTTGGAGAATTTTGTAAATTTATTATGATAATTTGAGTAACACTCTCTAAAGTAATCAATAATTCATCAAAATTAGAAGCATCTAAAATAGGAGCATCTGGAAGTATATATTTTGCAAGACTCTTTTTTCCAACACCAGACTCACCAGTTATAAGAGCATTAACACCAAGTGTTTTTAAAAGAGTTGCTGTTTTAAATACCTCTTTAGAGGTATTTGATACAGCTATAAAACTAGTCGCATCCACAGCCAGTGCCACCACCTGTACCACAACAACCATCACTTTCTTGTTGATTTTCAGCAGGAATACCAGTCATAACCTCTTCAGCAGAAGCATCTCTAACATTATTTACAGTAACACTAAACATTAAAGTTTTACCAGCTAAAGGATGGTTAAAGTCAATAATTATATTCTCTTCACCGATCTCTTTAACAATAACTTGAACAGTTCCACCATCTTCACCTTGACCGTAAAGTGTCATTCCGATTTCTAAATCAATTCCAGCAAATTGATCTTTAGGAACTTCTTGTTGTGCTTCTGGATTTAATTCACCATAAGCATCTGCAGGTTCTACTAAAACATCAGCTTTTTCACCAATAGCCATATCTACAATTCCATTTTCTAAACCTGGAATAATTTGACCCTTACCAAACATAAATACTAATGGAGCTCCACCCACATTACTATCTACTACAGTGTCTCCATCTTTAACTTCATACTCTATTGATACGATTTGATTTGCTTCTATTGCCATTTTCATTAAGCCTTTATTTAATTTTTTTGAATTTTATCATAAATAATATAATACTTTAATAACCCTAAATACTAGAACTGTTATTTTATATATTTTTTAGCACTACTTGCCTGAGGTGAATCAGGATATTTAGCTATTACACCATTATAAAATGCGTTTGCATTCTTTTTATCTCCTGTTTTATCCATAGATATTGCTGTATTTAACATAAGCTCTGGCATATATGATGCTTTTGAGTAAAGAGCAGCACTTTTTTTATAAAAAGAGATTGCATCTGCATAATTTTTTCTCTTAAATTTCATCTGTCCAATCATAAAGTGTGCATTTGCAGGTTTATAATTTTTTAGTATTAAATGACTATAGTATTCAATACCTTTTGTGTAATACTTTTTATTATAAAAAGCTTTGGCTTTATTTGCAACATCAGAATTTGACATTTTATCCAAACTTGATACTTTAGATTTCGAAGCACTTTTTAGTTCTTTTGCAACTAAAGATTTAAACTTATTAACATCATTAACCAAGTCATTAAATTCATCTTTTGTAACATATGTTTTATTTATGGTATCTATTATTTCACTAAGTTCTTGAATAAGTAAAGTATTTGTCGCCGTTATTTCACTTAATCTTTTTTCATATTCATCAGAACTTTCTAACTCCTGAGAATTTTTATTTTTTAAATCAATTAACGATATTTTATTTTTCTGAGATTTTCTACTTAAACTTTCTACAATACTTTGCAATCCATCAATTCTTTCTCTTAATGAATCAACCTTATTTGCCTGATTATTAGTTTTAACAACTACTTTTTTAAGACTATTTTTATTTTGAAGAACAGTTTTTTCACTAGATGTAAGTCCATAAGGAGAAGGATTATCTAAATTACCTGCACCAAACGCTGATGGTTCAGTAGCAACTAAAATTAAGGGAACAATAGCTACAAAGATTGTAGCTAATATTGTTTTTTTCATAAACTACGGAAGAAGTTTAAAATCTACGCGACGGTTTTTAGACCAACAATCCTGAGTTTTAGAACTACATGTTGGATTACTTTCACCATAACTTACCATTGTAATTTTAGAAGCATCTGCACCCTCTGCTACTAAAGCTTTTTTAACTGCATCAGCTCTTTTAAGACCAAGTGCGAAGTTATATTCATCACTTCCCCACTCATCACAATTACCTTCAAGTTTTAATGAATAACTACTAGCATTTGCTTTTATAATAGCTGCATCTGCAGATACATTGTTTTTCATTTGGGAACTAATATTAAATTTATCAAATGCAAAATAAACTGATGTTAATTTACTTTCTAAATCAGAAATACTTTCACTACCTGAACTAATCATTCCATTATCAGATGCTATTGTTTCAGTTTTAACAGCTTCAACTTCTTGAGTAGCAGTACTACTAGCACTTGATGTATCATCAACCTTTGGACTTTTATCACTACATCCACTAAAAACTAAAAGTGCTGTTACAACACTCGAAAGTAAAATACTTTTCATATTTGATTTCCTATGACTTTAAAATTGCAATAATTATACCAAATAAATATTAATAACAGATAATTACCAATCCATAGATTGAACTTTTCCATATTTAAGAGGGAAAAGGTAATTTTTATTATGATTTAATCTGATAATACCAATAGAACTCTGAGCTTTATAATTTTTTATAAATAAAATAGCATTCCCATCTTTTGAAAATCTAGGAAATTCATTTATACCACTCGCAGTAAGTCTTCTTATAAAATCTGTTTTAGTTGATATAAGATGTAAATTAAATGTATTTTTTGAAAATGCATTTGAACTCTCTCTAGCTTTATATACTATATATTCATTATGAGCACTACAAGCTGCATTACTTTTTCCATAATATACCATTTGTTCAACATTATTATTTGCAAGTTCTTTTGAAAAAACATTAGGATAACCCAATCTATTTGAGATAAAAACTATATTTTTATCATCTATAAATTGTCCATTAACATCTATACCACCATATTTTGTAACTCTTGAATGTTTTTTACTTTTAACATCATAAAGATAAATATCAGGCTGTCCCTCAGGTGCCATTGTAAGTAATAATTTATCTCCATCATCACTCACATCAGAACATATCATCATACCATCAGATGAGATAATAGATTTTGTTTTACCTGTTTTAATATCCACTTTCTTCAAGGTTGGTTTAGCCCCATCAAATGAAGTATAATAAAATTTATTTTGTGCTTTATTAGCCCATTTAGGAAAAACATTAAAACCACCACTTACAACAACAAACTGATAAGATAAAGTGTAGTCAGCAATAACTAATTCACTTTTTTTAGGTGCAACAACTCTTGAAAATATAACCTTTCTCTTCATCCATTCTACAGATGGCTCACCCATAAACTCATTTATATCATAAGCCATGGCATGTGAGATAAACATATAGAAATCTTTTTTCTTTATTCTATAATTTTTATTCATTAGCTCTTGTGATTCTTTTATAAGTTTCATTTTTGCATTAAAATATCCACTATCATCTTCAAATACCTGATACCTTAAAACATATTTCATATCTTTATTTTCAACTATAACATCATTCGCATCATAATCAGTTTTACGATAATGTCTATCAACATTAAAAATAGAAATAACATTTAAATCAGCAATAAAAGATTTAAAAAACTTTAATTTAAAAGTATCATCATAACTAGTAGATGATTCTTCAACTGCCAAAGACGGCAAAGACTCAACTTTTTTTATCACTTCTATTGTTGCATCATTAGCAAATGAAAGTGAAATAATAAATAATAATGTAAATAATGCTTTCAATTTTTTTCCTTAATTTTTATCAGATGTTATATTAACAATCGTGTTAAAAGATTGATTTTGTGGATTTGATGGAAATAAAACCCCAAGCAATCTTGATTTAATCTTATCGCACTCCTGATTTAAAGCTTGATTTGAAGAGTAAGTTAATATCCTAAAATCCAAGACCTTCCCAATTGCATTTAACTTAATCACAGCTTTTACAGTATGACCCTGTGAATTGTTTGGTGGATGAAAGTGCTTGTAAACAATTGCTTGAATTTTAGCTAAATATTCATTAACTTCATCACCACTTGAACTCTTTTTATTTTTATTTGAAACTATATTAGCCTCACTTTCACTAGTAGTTTTTGAAGTTTGATTTACACTGTTTTCTTTTTTAGTTTTAATTTTTTTTCTAATTAATTCTAATCTTTTATTATCTTGTTTTATTTTTTGCTTAGTTATTTTAATATCTTTAGTCCAAACATCACTAAAGAGATCCCCTACATCTACATCCTTAGATTCAACTATACTTTGTGATTCTTCTACAGGTATAAATACCTCTTTTTTAAGTTCTTTTGTTGGTGTAGGAACCATATCCAATGATATTGAAATATAATTATCCTTTGTTAAAGCAAAAGTATCTATCTTGGAAGAGGAAAACATCATAAAGAAAAAAAGAAAAAGAAAAAAAGAAAAAAGAAAAAGTGATATAAAACCACTTATAATAAAATAGGAATTATCTCTAGCCATTTGTTGCTAATGAAACATCAGTAAAACCAGCCTGTTTAACAGCTGCTAAAATTGACATAACAACACCATAATCCAAAGTTTTATCTGCACTTATTAAAACAGTAGCCTTTAAATCAAGCTTTTTAGCATAAAGAGAAAAATTATCCATAAAAGAGTTTAACTGATAATTATCTTTATTTATTTTAATATTTTTTTCTTTATCAATACTTATATGAATAGGTGGTATTTCTGATAACTGTTTAGATATGGAACCTTGAGGAAGTTTAATATTCTCTTCATAAATTATATTTGGTGCAATAACCATTAAAATTGCTAAAAGAACTAACATCACATCAACAAGTGGTGTAATATTTAGTTCAGGTGAATCTTCCCAATCATACATTATTTAATCTTTTCGAGCTAAAAGAGCATCACTTTGCATTTGTAAAAAACTAACCAATTCAAATGATTGTCTTTTTAATATTTGATGATATGTATAAGCAAAAATTGCTACAAAAATACCTGCAGCTGTTGCGATTAATGCATCTGAAACACCACTTGAAATTATAGACATACTACCACTTGTTTGACCAATATGTGTAAATGTATCAAGAATAGATACAACAGTACCAAATAATCCAATAAAAGGTGTTGTAGAAGCAAATATAGAAAGAAGAGTAAGACCTTTAGTTGCCTCTTTTGTAGCAGCCATCATAGCCAAATCTAAAATCTCTTTAGAAACAGTTCCACTTGTTTTAAGAAAATTGTTTAAAAAAGATTTATCACTAACAGTTGAAGCCCCCATAAGTAATGCTTCAAAAGAAGCATTCTCACTAGAGAGCCAACTGTTAAGAGAAAAATAGCGATAGAAAAATACCCAATTTAAAACTATAAAGTATACTGATAAAAGAATCAATACACCTATAGTAACTGGGTGACTTTTTAGATAAAAATCTATTAAATCGTTAGTCATTAATTATATTAATCTTTGAGCAGCAGATTCTATTCTTGCTGTAGCATGAGCTATTGCTGGATTTGAATCTGCAATTGAGCTAATAAGCTCTTTTGCTTCTTCAAGTGCACTAGCAATAGCACTTTCAGTCTCACCACGAATAGCAACAGCACCTTCAACTAATACGATAGCTTTTTCTTCATCAACATTAACTACACCCCAGTTAATTAAGATTGACTCAACTGATTTATCTTCTTTTTCAATGTCAATTACACCCGCTTCCAATAAAGTTGAAAGCGAAGAGTGATGTGCTAGAACACCAAACTCTCCCTCTTCACCAGGAAGAGTTACACTAACAGCCTCACCATCAAAGATTAAGCCATTAGGAGTTAGGATTTCAAGTTTTAACTTATCCATTATAATCCTTTAATAAACACTAAGTTTATTTGTTTTTTGCATCTTTTTCGATAGCTTCATCTATCCCACCAACCATGTAGAAAGAACCTTCAGACATATGATCACATTCACCATCAAGAATCATTTTGAAACCTTTGATAGTATCTGCAAGTGAAACATATTTACCAGGAGCACCTGTAAATACTTCTGCAACAAAGAATGGTTGAGAAAGAAATTTCTCAATTTTACGAGCTCTTTCAACAACATTTTTATCATCTTCAGAAAGCTCATCCATACCAAGAATCGCAATAATATCTTGAAGGTCTTTGTATTTTTGAAGTGTTTGTTGAACACCACGAGCAACACCATAATGCTCATCACCAATAATTTGTGGATCAAGTAATCTTGAAGTTGAATCTAGAGGATCAACTGCAGGATAAATACCTTTTTCAGCAATTTTACGGTTAAGTACTGTAGTTGCATCTAAGTGAGCAAAAACAGAAGCTGGAGCTGGATCCGTTAAATCATCTGCAGGTACATAAACAGCCTGAACAGAAGTGATTGAACCAGTTTTAGTTGATGTAATTCTATCTTGTAAAGCACCCATTTCACGAGCTAGAGTTGGTTGATAACCAACAGCTGAAGGGATACGACCAAGAAGTGCAGACATCTCTGAACCTGATTGAGCAAAACGGAAGATATTATCGATAAACATCAATACATCAAGACCTTTTTCATCTCTAAAGTACTCAGCCATAGTAATACCTGTAAGTGCAATACGATTTCTTGCTCCCGGAGGCTCTGACATTTGACCATAACACAGTGCAACTTTGTCAAGTACATTTGAGTCTTTCATCTCGTGATAAAGGTCATTACCTTCACGAGTTCTTTCACCAACACCAGCAAATACAGACAAACCCTCATGACCATGAGCAACATTGTGAATAAGCTCCATGATAATTACAGTTTTACCAACACCAGCACCACCAAATAGTCCAACTTTACCACCCTTAGAGTAAGGAGCAAGTAAATCAACAACTTTGATACCTGTTTCAAACATCTCTGTAGTAGTTGACTGATCAACTAATGGTGGAGGAGCACGGTGAATTGACCATTCAGGTGCATCTGTAATCTCACCAAAACCATCAATAGGTTCACCAATTACATTAAAAATTCTACCAAGAACTTTTTCTCCAACTGGAACTTTAATAGGAGAACCAGTAGCAGTAGCATCCATACCACGAACTAAACCTTCACTCATATCCATTGCAATCGTTCTAACACGACCGTCACCTAAGTGAGCTGCAACTTCTAGTACTAAACGAGTTGTAGTACCTTCTAAACTTACTTGAACTTCAATTGCTTCGTTTATTGTTGGAAGATAACCATCAAAATCAACATCAACAACCGGGCCCATAACCTGGCTAATTTTACCAATCATATTTTTCTCCATTATTTCATCGACTCCACACCACTAATAATCTCTATTAGTTCTGTAGTAATAGCAGCTTGTCTAGCTTTATTAAACTTAACTTTCAAGCCCTTAACCATATCCTTAGCATTATTAGTTGCTGTATCCATAGCCTGCATTCTAGAACTATGTTCAGCCGCAACTGAATCAATAAGTGCATAATACATAGCATATTCAACATATCTATTTACTAAAGAGTCTAGCATATGCTCTTCATCTTGTGCTTCTATCTCTAACATTGAGCTTTGTGTTTCACCACACTCAAATTGTTCTGTATCTACAGGTAAGATTTTACTAACATGTAACTCTTGAGTCATCATATTTTTAAAACCATTATAGATTATATGAAGACCATCGATTTTACCATCTTTATAATCTTCAATAGATGTTGCTATAAAATCATCAGCTCTTACTTTTTCAGGTTTTGAACTTAAATCTACAACAGAGTCAAAAAGTTCAACTTCATTATATTTAAAAAATTCAACACCCTTTTTACCGATACCACGCAGACGCACTTTTACATTTTTATCTTTGTACTCTTTAATAAGTTTTTTAACAGCTTTAATAGTTTGAATATTAAAACCACCACATAAACCTTTATCAGCAGTTACAAAAACAATATCAACCATTTTTGGATTTTCAATCTCTGCAAAACAACGATTGTCAATTCCTCCAATTTTAGAACATTTTATGCGTCCAGCTATTTCAGCAATCACCTGATTCATTTTGTCAGCATAAAGACGAGAACGACGTGCTAATTCTTCAGCACGACGAAGCTTTGCAGTTGAAACAAGTTTCATTGCACGAGTCGTCTTTTGAGTATTTGAAACACTCTTAATCTGTCTTTGAATATCTTTCAAGTTTGCCATAAAGTTTTCCTTATGCCGCTACAAAGCTAGCTTTGAATTCTTCAAGAGCTTTCATAAGTAGTGCTTTAGTATCATCATCTACCTTAGAATTACTTCTAATATTCTCAAAAATTTGAGGATAAGATGCTTCAATAAATGGATAAAGTTCAGCTTCAAAACGAACTACATTTGATGGATCAAAATCATCTAAGAAACCTTCATTTCCAGCGAAAATGATTGTAACTTGCTTCTCAGCAGAAAGTGGAGAGAAAGGACCTTGTTTAAGAACCTCTACCATTCTTTGACCACGCTCTAGTTGATTACGAGATGTAACATCAAGATCAGATGCAAACTGAGCAAATGCTTGAAGTTCACGATACTGAGCAAGATCAAGTCTTAAAGTACCAGCAACTTGCTTAGTAGCTTTAATCTGAGCAGCACCACCAACACGAGAAACTGAAAGACCAACATTAATTGCTGGACGAACACCCGAGTTAAATAGTTCAGTCTCAAGGAAAATCTGACCATCTGTAATTGAGATAACATTAGTTGGGATATATGCCGCAACATCACCCTCTTGTGTTTCAATAATAGGAAGAGCAGTAAGACTTCCTGCACCATCTTCATCACATAGTTTTGCAGCACGCTCAAGTAAACGAGAGTGAATATAGAAAACATCACCAGGATATGCTTCACGACCTGGAGGACGACGAAGGATAAGTGACATTTCACGGTATGCAACTGCATGCTTAGATAAATCATCATAAACGATTAGACCATGTCTAGCGTTATCACGGAAATACTCTCCCATTGCAACACCAGTATATGGAGCTAAAAATTGAAGTGCAGCAGCTTCAGCAGCTGTTGCAGATACAATAATTGTATATTCCATTGCACCATGCTCTTCTAAACGACGAACAATTTGTGCAACAGTTGATTCTTTTTGACC
>JAGGWE010000124.1 GCA_021157665.1 Sulfurimonas sp. | reverse complement strand
AGCATAAAAACAGAGTTAAAAAATATCCCCCTAAAAACCCCTTTTATCACAGCTCTGCGAAGAGTTGAAAATGTAGAGTTTGTTCGGGTGACTTTGGCATGTGGGAACGGTTTAACTGCTGTTGGTGAAGCTCCTGCAACAAAAGCTATTACGGGAGAGGGGCTTGAGGATATTTTAGCTTCGATTGAAAAAATTAAGGATAGTTTGATTTTCCACATGCCGAGTGATGCTTTGGAAATTTTACATAATTCTAAAATAGGGAGTAGTGCAAAAGCCTCTTTAGATATGGCTCTTGTTTCATTTCTTGCCCAAGAGAAAAACCAAAAACTTTATGAGTATTTTGGTGCAACAAAACCGATAAAACTCCAAACAGATATTACCATTAGTTTAAAAAATAAATTTGCCATGCTTAAGGATTCTATCTCGGCATGTGGAGATGGGATGGATATTTTAAAAGTAAAGCTTGGCGAAGATATCGCACATGCTATCGAGGTTACAAAATCAATCTCTGCAAAATTGCCACATGCCAAGATAATTATCGATGCAAATCAGGCTTGGGGTGTACAGAATACTTTGAAGTATATCGAAGCTGTAAAAAACTGTAAGTTAGAGTTGATTGAACAGCCTGTAATAGCAAGTAATATTGAGGGTTTAAAAACAATCACTCAAAATTCTAATGTTCCTATACTTGCAGATGAAACAGTCTTTACTTTAGAAGATGTAAAAAAAGTTGTAGAGTCAAAAAGTGCTGATATGATAAATATAAAACTTATGAAGTGTGGTGGGCTTACAAAAGCAGTTGAGATTTTAGAGTATGCAAGAGAAAAAAATGTAAAGTGTATGCTTGGTTCAATGCTTGAAGGTCCTTACTCTATAAACTATGCTCTTCATTTAGCCATGGCTTATAGTGATGTTATAAAGTACATAGACCTTGATAGCCCACTTCTTTACAAAGAGCCATCAAGTGAGTTAGAGTTTGATTTTAGAGGGTGCGAGATAGTTAAAAACTAAAACTTTTCTTTTTAAATTCATGAAATTCAGTAGCTATTTTTTTATCTTGTAGTTTAAGAGATTTTAGTGCTTTTGGATTTACCAGATACCAGCCTAAAACAACATTTACTTTATCATTTTTTTTCAATTTAAAGTCATATTTTACAACTCTTTTTTCATTCGCTTGAATCATTGTGTCTTTTAGTGTTTTACTTGCCTTCCATGGCATAGCAGGTTTACCATTATGTCCAATCACTCTAACAAAGACTTCATCTTTAAGTTTTATAGTTTTATTTTTTCTTGTAACAGAAACTTTTAATACAGCCATTCTCAAAGGGTGTAAAAGTAAGGCGTGTGATGTACGGTTGTCTATGTTAATAATAAAATCATTTATCTCTCTAAGAAGTGAAATATCTACATATTTAGTTAGCATATTTGAGTGGAAATGGGCTCCAGCAAAACCATGAAAAGAGTGTTTTTTAGTTTTATGCAACTCAGATATACTTCCCTCAACTTTTGGCATGTGGCAACTTACACAGTTTGCTCCATCCATCTCATTTTTAATGTTAGTTGAACATACATTTAGTCCTCGTTTATTCTTTTTATGAGAGTGACAACCTATACATACATTTCCATTTGCCATATGCTCATTACCCTCTGTTATGATACCGTGATAAGGTGAGTCTATATTGTCTTTAAGTGTTCCGTAGTAGTTTTTTTCTTGTTTTGAGATTATGTTAGTATTTGATGGTTTTGAGTGAAGTTCTATACTTTTAATACGATGACAATATGCACAAGAGATACCTGTTTGATGAGTTTCATTGTTTGCCATCGGTAGAGCTTTTTTACCTTTAGTAAGCATATCATCAAGATTATTCGCTGTTGGGGTGTGACATTTTCCACAAGTGTATTGCTCAAATTTTAGATTTTTTGGATGCATACCCCAAACAGAACCATGTATAGGATCTTTTTGTGGAGTTGAGTTTGCATGCATTGAAGTATAGTATTCATCATAAATTTTTGTATGACACTCTTTACAGTCTGAACTTGGAGCAAAAGTATGAACTGCATTATTTGAAAATAGGTAAGATAAAGATAGTGCTAAAAATAAAAAATATTTCATAAAATTCCTCTCTCTATTGGTGTAAAATTTTACGAAATAATAGCTAAGATAACTTATACTAAGATTTCTAGTTTATTTTAATCTAAATATCAAAGTTCTATTTCTCCATCAGATATATTTTTACTATTGTAAGCCGCCTCTTCATCAAGCATATTATCCATTAGAGTAAATAAAGTATCAGAAGCATTTTCCATATTTACAAAGTTTGTTTTTATCTCATTTTCATTTATTAATACTCCACTATCTTCAATCAATTTAAAAGTATTTATTACAGAATCATGAACTATGGCATGTGGAGTTAAAATCTCTTTAAAGCTTTTAGAGTGCCTAAATTGAGATTGCCCTTCCATGTCATACCATTTACCAAAACGACAACTGGTATGAGTTTCAAACTCTTTAATATCTTCTTTTTCTACATGAACTAAAGCATCTGCTTTAAATAAAATATGATCTATTTTTGCAAGAACTACAAAGTTTTTGTTTTTCATATATCTACTTGAACTTAAAACTGCTTCTGAAGTTGAACCAAATTGTTTTAGTGATGAGTAAAGTGTTTCAACACTAGCTGTTGATTGTTCTGCTATAGAGTTTAACTCTTTAGAATTATCAAGCATTCCATTTGCTTCTTGTTGGAGAGTTGAGATTGAAATAGTTATCTCATTTGTGGCTTTTTGAGTCCTCTCTGCTAGTTTTCTAACTTCATCAGCAACGACGGCAAAACCTCTACCATGTTCACCAGCTCTTGCTGCTTCTATGGCAGCATTTAGAGCTAGTAGATTTGTTTGATCTGCAATATCTTTGATAAGATCAATAACTGAAGTAATATCAGCTGTTCTTGATGAAACACCATCTATAGATTCATCATTTTGAGCAATAATTTGAGATAATTTTTCAAAATTTTCATTCATCTCTTCTACAACTACATTGTTTGAACGGGATAATGAAGCAGATTCTTGAGATTCTATTGCTAACTGAGTTAGTGTATCATTAGTTTCACTAATTTGTTCTTGAATACTTTCAAAATTCGTTATTAAGCCTCTACCTGTTTTAGAAAGTTCAGTGAAAAATCTTTCTTTTTCTTGGTTTTTGTGTTCTGCTTGCATAGCATCTAAGGAGATATTTACTAAATTACCTGTTTTGCTAAAAGTGCTATTTAATCCAGTTGAGTTTACTCGTCTAAAGTATTTGTTTTTTGAAGCATACTCTATAGAGGTGTTTAGTTCACGAAGAATAGACTCTATTTGGTCAAATAAATCATTTAGATTCCAAGCTAGCCATGCTAGTTCACCACCACCTTTTATGTTATGTTGACGCTCTTCAAAATTTCCGTCCATCGCAGCAGTTTTTATGATTCTTGATGTTCTGTCAATTGTTGATTTAGTGATATGTATTTGTCTGTAAGCATAAACAGCTATGACGATATTTAAAAAGTTAAAAGTTGCTATGGTTGGATTGAACTCAAAAAAGATAGCAGAAGTTATCATACCTAGAGAAACAACTGCTATATGAGCATAATTTGCATAGTGTAATTTAGAAAGAGAGGATAAATTCATCATAAGCCATTCCTTTTTCTTTTAGTAAATCGTTAATAATTTTTTCACTGGCATTCATTCCATTACTTTTTTCAGCTTGTAAAAGTTTTTTGTAAAGAGGTTCAATGATAGCTAATGCTTCTTTAGTCGGAGAACGCCTAGCGGAGTGGTAACCGATAATTTTATCAGTGGCTTTAGAATCATAAGAGGGTGTAACATTTGCAAATACCCAGTAGTATGAGCCATCAGCACAGATATTTTTTACATAAGCATGAATCTCATCACCTTTTTGAAGATATGACCATAGAAGTTTAAAGATTATCTTTGGCATATCTGGGTGTCGTATGATGTTATGAGGAGCACCAAGAAGAATGCTCTCATCCATACCAACTATTTTCATAAAGGCACGATTAGCATATGTAATCTTACCTTTTAAATCTGTTTTAGTAACTAATAAAACATTTTTTTCAAATGCTTTTCCGTTATTTTTTGGTGTAATCCTTATCAATTATCCTACCTACTTAAAATAAAATTTAATACTATTATAGTAATTGTATCTTAAAAATTAGCTTTTTGAAACTACTCTTAACCAAATATAACCAAAGAGTCCTGCAAAGAGTGAAGCTGCTAAAATTCCAACTTTTGCTTGAAAGATAAGAGAGTCATTTCCTAAAAAAGCTAAATCTGCAACGAAGATAGACATTGTAAAACCGATTCCACCTAAAAATGCAACACCAAAAATTTGTTTCATTGTACTATTTTCTGGAAGCTTAGCAATACCTAATTTGATAGCCACCCATGCTACACCAAAAATACCAAGAACTTTTCCTAAAATTAAACCTGTAATAATTCCTAGAGATACAGGAGTAACAATAGTTTCACCAATAGAGGAAAAATCTATAGATATTCCAGCATTCGCAAGGGCAAAAAGAGGTATGACAACAAGTGCAACTGGTAGATGTAAATCATGCTCTAATCTTGCTGCAGGAGTTCCAACTTCATCGATTTTATCTTTTATATTTAGAAGTATAGCTTTTTGTTTTTCGTGCATCATGTTGTCAGTTGCAACAGGATAGTTATCAAACTCATCAAGTTGATTTCTTGCACTCATTGAAAAATCTATTGGTGTTTGTTTTGGTTTTGATGGGATACTAAGCGCTGCAATTACACCAGCGATAGTAGCATGAATACCAGATTCAAGCATAAAAAACCACATGAAAAGACCAACTATAAAGTAAGGTAAAATCATATGGATACCAACACGATTAAATATAATCATAATTAAAAAAGATAAACCAGCTAAACCAAGGGGAGTCATGTTGATTTGATCAGTATAAAAAATAGCTATAACCAAAACAGCACCTAAATCATCTACAATGGCAAGGGCAACTAGAAAGGTAACTAAGGCAGGTGAAACACGGTTTCCTAAAAGAACAAGTGCCGAGATGGCAAAGGCAATATCAGTTGCCATCGGAATACCCCAACCTACTGCTCCTTCTCCACCAGCATTTATACTATAGTAGATTAAAGCAGGTAAAACCATCCCACCAATAGCTGCTAAAATCGGTAAAATTGCAACTTTTATATTTGAGAGTTCCCCTACTAAAATTTCCCTTTTTATCTCAAGCCCGATAATAAAGAAAAAGATAGCCATAAGTCCATCATTTATCCAGTGGTGAATAGTATGTTCAAGATGCCAAGAACCAACAGATAAATCAACCTTTGTATGAAAAAAGTGAGCATAAGCTTCAGTTAATGGGGTATTTGCAAGAATAAGAGCAACTACTGTCATAACCATCAAAACTAAACCAGTTGTTGTTTGAGCATGTAAAAAGTGTTCAAAAGGGGTGGAGATTCTGTTAAAAGTTTTCTCCCACGGTGCGTAAAGTTTCATTGATTTTTCCTTAAAATTATTAAGTGGATTATAGCCAAGAAGAGAAAACTAAAAATATATGTGTATAATTTAGTTATGAATTTAGATGAACTAAGTAACAAAACTATACTTTTATTTGGGCGAAGCCGTGCTTTTAGTAGTGAAGAGTTTAACGACCAGATGAAGTATCATGGTATTGATGTTGTAAAAGAGTATGGTGATGAGGTTGTTTTAGCTGTTGATGGCAGGATGATGACACCTTATGAACAAAATGCTAGTGATGAATTGTACGAGAGTGGTAAGTTAAAAGCTATCCCCATAGATGCACTTGAGAATCTTTTGGCATGTGCGATTGATGAAGATACTCTTTTGATGAGTTTAAAACTTTCTCATGACAAAGATAGACTAAAGAGTTTTTTGCAAAATGAGATGATAAGTGATACTCTTTTTTTAAGGCTTATAAAACTTTATTCTTGGGGTAATGAGGACTTTTTTGAAAATGATGATAACCGTGATGTTTCTGCTGCTTTTATCTCACGATTTTATGAAAATATAGAAAGAAATCATAATGTTCAGTATGCTACAACTGGTTTTATACATCTTGTTGCACAAACTCGGCATGTGGATATTTTAAAAGCAATTACAGAGTTAAAACCATTACAGTTTCATCCTAAAATAAACTCTGCTATCGCTATGAGTATTTATACTAATGAACTTATGCAAAAGAGATTTTTTAAGAGTGGTGATGAGAAAATTTTAGAAGCCCTTTCGTTTAACAAAAAGTTGTCTTTATCTTTAGTTGAAGAGTTTTTAAAAGATGAAACACTTGGAAGTAATGTAGCTAGAAGCATAGAGTTAGATGATGAGTTATTTGTTTTAGCTAAAAAATATCCAACAGCCTTGGCTTTAAATGAGAGTATGAGTTTGGATATGCAAAATGAACTTTTAGATTTAGATGATGAAAATGTAAACTATGCTTTGGCTTTAAATGATAATTTGGATGAGAAAATTATTAAAAATCTACTTAATTTGAATGATGAAAAAATAGAGTTTGCCATTTACGAAAACAACTCAACTCCACAAGAGATGTTGATAGAGGCATATAAAAACCCTAAAACACACATGCCACTATCTAAAAATGAAAATACACCGATAGATATTTTGTATCAACTTCAACTTGATAGAAGATATGAAAGATTTGTGAAAACAAATCCTGCTTTTGGCAGACATATACAAACTGAAAATATAGGATGGGAAATATAGTGAAAGCATCAGAATTAATTAGTAGTGTATCAGCTCTAGTTGAGCAAAAAGTTCCAACATTTATTTGGGGTGCTCCAGGGGTTGGAAAGTCCTCTATTGTAAAGCAAATTGCTGAGGATAAAGGTGTAGGTTTTATAGATTTAAGACTTGCTCTTATGGATCCTACTGATTTAAAAGGTATCCCATTTTTTGATAAAGATACTAACATTGCACTTTGGGCTCCACCTGCATTTTTACCTCGTGATGGTAAGGGGATTTTATTTTTAGATGAGCTAAATTCTGCACCTCCATCAGTTCAAGCTTCAGCATATCAATTAATCTTGGATAGAAAAGTAGGAGAGTATGAGTTGCCTGATGGTTGGGCAATTGTAGCTGCTGGAAATCGTGAGGGTGATAGGGGTGTAACTTATAGAATGCCATCACCACTTGCAAATAGATTTGTTCATTTTGAGATGGAGATAGATGTTGATGAGTTTAGAGATTGGGCTTATAAAAAAGGGCTTGATGAGAAAATTATTGCATACATTGCTTACAAAAATGAGCATCTTTTTACCTTTGACGCAAAGAGTGATACAAAAAGTTTTGCAACACCACGAAGTTGGGAGTATGTAGATAGTATTTTAAAATCTGATTTAGATAAAGCTTTAATGCTTAAAGTTCTAAGTGGAGCAGTTGGAAGTGAGGTTGCAGTTGGCTTTTTGAGTTTTTCTAAGGTTATGAATAAGTTACCTGATATTTCAAATATCTTGGCATGTGGGAATGGGGAATATAGTGAAGAGCTTGATGTTCTTTATGCCCTAAGTATTGGGCTGGTTAGTGCTTTACTTCGTGATAATAATGAGCAGAATTTAGACAATTTGTTAAAATACACTTTAGAGTTAAGAAGTGAATTTGCTGTTATGATAGTCCAAGATTTACAAAGAAATGGTGTGAAAATGGAACATTCAAAAGTTTTTAAAGAGTGGGTGAAGAAGTTTGCATACCTCCTCTAAAATATCCCAAGCAAAAGCTAAACTCTTAGTTGATTATCCATACTTTGGAACACTTGCTTCAAAGCTAGAATTAGTATTAAATGATGATATTCAAGCTTTTAAGAGTGATGGAAAAAAGTTAGAATACAGTTCTGATTTTTTACAACATGTAGAACTTAGTGAGTTGGAGTTTGTTTTAGCAAATGGTGCGATGCACTCTGTTTTAGCTCACGATATGCGAAAAAATAACCGTAGTGGATGGCTTTGGCAGATGGCTACTGATATTGCAATAAATGATATGCTTATAGAAAATGGTCTTGATATGCCACAAGATGCTCAGTACAGAATCCGTTTTAAAGGGATGTATGCTGAGGAGATT
>JAGGWE010000164.1 GCA_021157665.1 Sulfurimonas sp. | reverse complement strand
CTGCTTGTTGATTTCTAGTAACTTCTAATTTTTTTGGATAAATTCTTTCATTATGTTCTATCACTTTTGTAGCAAGTGAAAGTATCGGTAAAGTTGAGCGATAATTTTTAGTAAGTGTATGAACCTTGGCATGTGGAAACTTTGTAGAAAACGAGCCTATTATCGAAATATCTGCTCCATTAAAAGCATAAATACTTTGATCATAATCCCCGACACAAAAAAGTGAAGGTGGATTCATAGCATCTATTAAAGTTCCTTGTAAAGCATTTGTGTCTTGATACTCATCAACCAAGACCTCTTTATAACCCAAATCTTTAGTTTTACAAATCTCTCTAAAATTTAAAAGCAAATCATTAAAATTTACAAAACCATACTCTTTTTTCAAAGCCTCAAACTCATCAACAACATCAGCATAAATAAGAGCAAACTGCTCATGTTCTTCATATTTTTCAACAATCCAAGATTCAAAATCTTTTTCCAATTCTGTATTTTGATAAAAAGAGTAAACATCATAAAGATAATTTCCACCATAAGGTGTAACTTCTGCATTTATATTCATAAAATTTCTTTTCTCAAAAACACTTCTAAAAAGAGTTTTCAACTCTCGCTGTTGCTTTAAAACTACTTTCTTATCTTGTTTTTTTAGCCATCTGTAAGATACTGCATGAAAAGTACCAGCATCAATCTTTGCTGCTACATCTTTTCCAAAATACTGAGCAACTCGCTCAACCATCTCTGCAGCTGCCTTATTTGTAAAAGTTAAAAGTAATATCTCTTGAGGTTTTACACCTGAACCTAAAAGATAAGCTATTCTCCCAACAATAGTAGAAGTTTTTCCAGTTCCAGCAGAAGCGATAATAAGATTTTGTAATGCACTAGAAGTTGCAGCACTATACTGTTCTTTATTTAAACGAGATAATGGCATGTGCAACTCCTTTGTCTAAGATTTTTAGAAATGTGATTATACTCTAAAAATTTAAAACTATTAACTATGAAATATCTATAAAATGTCTCTTTTAATGTTTTTTTTTAAAATTTAACGATACAATTGCGAGATATTATGTAAGGTGCCTATTTTATGGAAGCAAATGAAGAAATATTAAGAATTATATCAAATGAGACACTTGACTCTGCTCATGATATAAGTATTGTAACACCAACTATTTACAAATCTATTTTTCAAAAAAATGCCTCTTCTCACAATGCCGATATATCGAATGAAGATAAATTAACAGATCGTATGCTAAACGATAAAATATCTATGTTTCAAAATATGCAAGAGGAAACCTCTAAAAATGCTGTTAAATTAAGTTCTCATACAAGCAAAGCAATATCTGCAATAAAAGAAAAAGATGAAGCTAAACTTAATGAGATTTTAAAAGAGACACAAGATTTAAGAAAAGAGATTAACAAACTAAAAGAAGCTGTTTACAAAGATGAATTAACACATTCTCTTAACAGAAAATGGGTACATGATAATTATGTACAAGGTGAAAATGATGAATTTAACCAAGATGGTACATTGGTAATTATTGATTTAAACTACTTTAAACTTGTTAATGATACTTATGGTCATATTATTGGTGATAAAGTTTTAATCTTTATAGCAAATCAACTTAAAAAAACAAAAGAACATGTTGTAAGATATGGCGGAGATGAATTTATAATCCTTTTTAATGAAAATATAGATTCAGATACAGCACTACTAAAACTAAATGAAATTCGTGAAAATATCATAAGTAGAAAACTAAAAGCAGGCGAAAATTCATTTAGAGTAAGCTTCTCATTTGGTGCTTATGAATTTGAACAAGGTGATTCTCTAGCAAATGTAATTGAACTCGCAGATAAAAATATGTATAACGATAAGATAAAAATCAAGCAAAGAATTACTGGAATCTAAGTAAATCCTCACAACTTTTTAGATATAATCGCGAAATTATAAAGATACAATTTCAAGGCGATTATATGTCAGCAAACAGCTACGAACCACAAATAATAGAAAATCAATTTTACAAAATCTGGGAAGATAGAAAATACTTCGAAACAGATGGAAACAAAGCTATCCAAGAAGAGGGAAAAAACTTCTCTATCATGATGCCACCACCAAATGTTACAGGTCGTCTTCATATTGGTCATGCACTTACATTTACACTTCAAGATATTATCACTCGTTACAAAAGAATGGATGGATACAAAACTCTTTGGCAACCAGGAACTGATCACGCTGGAATTGCTACTCAAAATGTTGTTGAAAAACAGCTTTTAGCAGAGGGAACAACTAAAGAAGAGATAGGTAGAGAAGCATTTTTAAAAAGAGCTTGGGCTTGGAAAGAGGAATCTGCTGGGATTATGACAGACCAACTTCGTAAAATGGGCGTATCTCCTGCTTGGGAGCGTGAAAGATTTACTATGGATGAGGGACTACAAAAATCTGTAAAAGAAGCATTTGTTAATCTTTACAATGATGGCTTAATCATCCGTGGAAACTACATGGTTAACTGGTGTACCCACGATGGAGCATTAAGTGATATTGAAGTTGAGCATGAAGACCACAACGGTAAATTTTACCATATTAGATACCCATTTGCTGATGGATCTGGGCATGTGGAAGTTGCGACAACTCGTCCTGAAACATACTTTGGTGATACTGCTGTTATGGTTCATCCAGATGATGAAAGATACAAAGATTTAATCGGTAAAAAAATCCGTCTTCCACTTTTAAAAAGAGAAGTTGCAATCATTGCAGATACTCATGTTGATATGGAGTTTGGAACTGGTGTTGTAAAAGTTACTCCTGCTCATGATCAAAACGATTATGAAGTTGGAAAAAGACACAATTTAGAATTTATTACAGTTTTTGATGAAAAAGGTATTTTAAACGATTATGCTGAGGAGTTTAAAGGACTTGATAGACTTGAAGCTAGAGATATTATCGTTAAAAGACTTGATGAAGAGGGTTTTATAGTAAAAATTGAAGACCATAAACATCAAGTTGGGCATTGTTACAGATGTAAAAGTATAGTTGAGCCATATATCTCTAAACAATGGTTTTTAAGAAAAGAAGTAGCTGATAAATCAATTGAGAAAACAAATGCTGGTGAAGCTCAATTTTTCCCTCCACACTGGATAAACTCTTACAACTCTTGGATGGGTGAACTTCGTGACTGGTGTATCTCTCGTCAACTTTGGTGGGGACATCAAATTCCAGTATTTTACTGTGATGATTGTGAGCATGAGTTTGCAAGCCAAGATGAAAATCCATCAGCTTGTCCTAAATGTGCATCTAAAAACTTAACTCAAGACCCTGATGTTTTAGACACTTGGTTTAGTTCTGCTTTATGGCCTTTTTCAACTTTAGGTTGGGGAAATGGTGATGTTGAGATGGATAAACTATTTCAATCACAAGATATGAAAGATTTTTATCCAAACACACTTCTTATCACAGGTTTTGACATCCTTTTCTTTTGGGTAGCTAGAATGATGATGATGGGTGAGCATTTTAACGGACAACTTCCATTTAACCACATCTACCTTCATGCTCTAGTAAGAGATGAAAAAGGTGACAAGATGAGTAAATCAAAAGGGAATGTTATAGATCCTCTTGATATGGTTAACAAATACTCTGCTGATATTCTTCGTTTTACTCTTACTATATCTGCTGCTCAAGGTAGAGATATTCGTATGAGTACAGAAAAACTAGAGCAAAACCGTAACTTCACAAACAAACTTTACAATGCTTCTAAATACTTACAAATGAATGTAGATACTTTCCCTGATATGAAAGGTTTTTGTCTTGGAACTGACCTTGGAAAATATATGGCTTCAAGATTAAACTTCGCTACAAAAGAGGTTCGTGCCAACTTAGATGAGTATAAGTTTAATGATGCTGCTTTAGTTATGTATAAATTTTTATGGAATGAATTTTGTGATTGGGGAATCGAGCTTTCTAAGGCTGATAAAGGCTCAATAGTTGAACTTGGAGCAATATTTAAAGAAGCTATGAAACTTCTTCACCCATTTATGCCGTTTATTACAGAGTATCTTTACCATGAATTATCTGGAACAACTTTAGAAGATGGCGAGTCTATTATGGTTATGAACTATCCAAAAAAGACTAAAAAAAGAAAAGAGGAAGCGAAATTTGAAATTATTATGGATGCTATCGTATCTATAAGAAGAGCGAAAGTTCTTGTTGATTTAGCTAATCAAAAAATCGAAAAAGCTTTTGTAAAAATCGATGGAATCTCAGACAAAGATAAAGAGATGATGCTTCCATTTATCACAAGACTTGCAAAAGTTGAAGATTTACAATTTACTGAGACTAAGATAGAAAACTCTGTTAGTGATATTGCTGACTTATGTGAAACATTTATACCAACTGATAGTATTGATTTAAGCTCAATCATTGCTAAACTTACAAAACAAGATGAAAAACTTCAAAAAGAGATAGATAAAGTTGGTGGGATGCTAAGTAATGAAAGATTTGTAGCAAATGCACCCGAAGAAGTTTTAGAGAAAAACCGTACACTTTTAGCTGATGCAAAAGCAAAGCAAGTTAAAGTTTTAGAGCAGTTAAGCTCACTAAAGGGTTAAGTAGTTGTTTGACTTAAAAAAATATACATCAGCAAATATTAAAAATGATGTTTTATCTGGTTTAGTTGTTGCTGTTGCCTTAGTTCCTGAAGCTATTGCATTTTCATTTATTGCGGGTGTCAGCCCTGTTGTTGGTTTATATACTGCTTTTATCCTAGGACTTATAACATCTTTAATCGGTGGTAAGCCTGGTATGATTTCTGGTGCTACAGGAGCTGTTGCTATAGTTTTAGTAGGACTTGGTATTGAAGCCACTGCTTTAATGGAAGCACAAGGTGTTGGTCGAGAAGCTATAGTGATGGGTGTTCTTCATTATATCCTTTTAGCAACAGTTGTAGCTGGTCTTATTCAGATAGGAATCGGTGCTTTAAAGCTTGGTAAATTTATCCGTCTTGTTCCTACTCCTGCTATTCATGGTTTTGTAAATGGTCTTGCTATTGTTATCGGTACTGCTCAGTTTAAGTTCTTTGAGGGGCAAGGCTATATGATGTATATCTTAGTTTTTGTAACTATGGCTATCATGTATCTTTTACCTAAAGTAACAAAAGCTATTCCAGCAGGTTTAGTAGCTATTGTTGTTATTACTCTTGGTGTTTACTTCACACATGCCGAAACTCTACTTTTAAGTGGTTTAGATGATATGAGTAAATATGCAGGGCAAATGCCAAGTTTTGGAATTCCTGAGTATCTTTTTAGTATAGATGCTATCCTTTTAGTTCTTCCATATGCTGTTATTGTTGCTCTTGTTGGTATCATAGAATCACTTCTTACACTTTCAGTTTTAGATGAACTTAGCAACACTCGTGGTTCAGCGAACAAAGAGTGTATCGCTCAGGGAACTGGAAATGTAACTTGTGGTTTCTTTGGTGGAATGGCTGGTTGTGCTATGATTGGTCAATCTATCATCAACTACACTTCTGGTGGTAT
>JAGGWE010000131.1 GCA_021157665.1 Sulfurimonas sp. | reverse complement strand
CTTTAGTATCAATATCACTATCACTATAAATAACACCAGCATAAGTTTTTGTTGAAGCAGCAACATCTTTTCTTAATTCTTCTGCTATAGCAGGAATAATATTGATACGCTTATTTTCAACAAGTAGTTTAATTAAATTATTAACTTTACTAGAATTAGCAGATTTAACTGCTTCTAATAACATTTCAGATTTATCATTTGCACTAACATTAGGATTATCTATTATTTGTACAAACTTATTATCTTTAAAAGATTTTGCTAAAGTAGCAAATACATCAGTCATATTCTGTATTGATTCTACATCAGAACTACTAGTAATAGCTTTAATGTATCTTTTTGCGATTAACTCTTCCATTTACGCCACCTTCTTCAAGATAACATTAGCCATAGCTTCTTTATCAAAACTATCACTACTTTGAATTAACACTTCATTCAACACATTTTCAACAACAGTACGAACCATTCTTCTTTCTTCAAATTCAGTTAGCATAGCATTCTGTTTTGATAAAGTCTCTAGCTCAACTTCACATTGTGCCATCATATTGTCATTAATAATTTTGTTCTCTTTTTTTGAAGAAACTGCTAACTCTTCTGCAAACTTTTCAGCATCAGAAATTTTAGATAAAGCCTCTTTTTTAAGAGCAATTGTCTCACTTAACTTATCTTGAACTTTTTGCAATTCATCAGAGATACCCTGACTTCTTGAAGCAAAATAGCTTTTGATAGGTTCTGCAACTAGGTACCAAACAAGCCCAGCGAAAAGTAAAAAGTTTACTGTTCTCTGAATAATATCTGTGCTCCCATGTTCTGCATTAGATGCTAATGCAAAAGTTGACATAGTTAGTATAAGTACTAAAATTCTACTCACATCACATCCTTATATTTGACTAAATTTAGCTTTAACAGCTTCTTTGAAAAGTGGAACTTGTGACATAAGGTCACTACTCAACTCATCTTTAGATTTAGTAAGAGATTTCTCAAATTCTAAATACTCACTAGCTAATTCAGCGCGTCTTGCCTCTAATTTACTGTCAGCTAATTCCTTAGCATCCGCAACAACTTTCTCTCTTAGGGCCGCTGCGTCTAGTTTAGCACTTACAATTATTGATTCAGCTTTTGAATTTAACTCATTGATTTCATCATCATTTGAACCTACTTTATCTAGGTCTTTTTTGATATCTAAATCTCGTTTATTCATATAACTAAATAATGGATTGTAAAGCCAACTGTTTAAAACGGCTATAAGCGAAAGAAATACAACAAATGTAGCCAAAAGTAGTATCGGATTTATATCTAACATAGCACCTCCTAAAAGTTGCGTGATTATACTATGATAAAATTGAAAGGATAGTTAAAGTAAAGAAAAATTTGTAAATTTATAAATTATTTTAAAAATTATTTTAAAAAATAGTTTAAAAAATCTTCTATTTGATTTTCATTATCAAATTCTATAGTTAATTTATTTTTAGAAGTTTTTGCTTTTAACCCAAGATTATCAAATCTATTTTTTAAATTTGAGAAATTATATTGAGGTTGTATAGATTTTTTTGTTTCTATAATTCTATCAGATTTCATATTTTTTATCATTGCTTCAACTTCTCTAACACTAAGTTTCTGACCAATAATAGAATTTACAATAAGTTGTTGTTGTTGTTCATCTAAAACAACTAAAACTTTAGCATGTCCTGCTGTTATTTTTTTCTCTAATAATGCTTTTTGTGTTTTTGATGACAATTGAAGTAGTCTTAATGTATTTGTAATATGAGTTCTACTTTTATGTATCATATTAGCTAGTTCTTCATGCGTTATTTGATGCAACTTGATAAGTTCTTCATAAGCAAATGATAACTCTATTGCATTTAACTCTTCTCTTTGAATATTTTCAATAAGAGCTAACTTTCTCATCTTTTCATCATCACTATTAATCAAAATACAGCGAATTGTTTTTAATTTAGCAAGTTTTGATGCTCTTAATCTTCTTTCTCCAGCAATTAGTACATATCCATCTAAATCTTGTGAAACTACTATAGGTTGAAGTAACCCATCATGTTTAATTGATTCAGCCAATTCCAATAAAGAGGCTTCATCAAATGATTTTCTAGGTTGAAATGGATTAGCTCGAATATCTTTTAAAGATAATTCAAAAACAGAATCCCTTTGAGTACCCTCATTTTCATATGCTTCATCTATTTCACCTAAAAGTGCATCTAGCCCTCTACCTAATGCCATTGATTTCATTATTTTATAATCGCTTGTGCTAAATTTTGATAAGCTATAGAGCCACTAGATTTCACATCATATAAAATTGCAGGTTTACCAAATGATGGAGATTCTGCTAATTTTACATTTCTTGGTACTACTATATATTTGTTATTTTCATCTTTAAAAAGCTTACCTTTAAAATGTTGTTTTAAATCTGCAAAAACTTGCTTTGAAAGATTATTTTGAGAAGAAAACATAGTTGGTATAAAACCTTTTATGCTTAATTTTGGATTTATTGATTTTCTAACTAATTTAACTGTATTTAATAGTTGGGCTAAACCCTCTAATGCAAAAAATTCACACTGAATAGGAATAAGTACAGAATTTGAAGCTGAAAGTGCATTAATTGTCATCGGCCCAAGTGCTGGAGGAGAATCTATAATAATATAATCATAATCTTTCTTAACATTTGCGATAGCTTTTTTTAAAACTAACTCACGACCTTTTGCATTATCAGCATCATAATATTCTTTTTCTATTCCAACTAAACCAATATTTGATGGAGCTAAATGAAGTGTAGGTAAATCTGATTTTAAAATAATCTCTTTAAGTTTTTTTGTACCAATCAAAACATGATAAATATTAAACTCATAATCATTTCTATGAAAACCTAAAGATGTAGTAGCGTTAGCTTGTGGGTCGGCATCTATCAAAAGCACTTTTTTCTCAGCTACTGCAAGTGACGCAGCTAAGTTGACAGCAGTAGTTGTTTTACCAACTCCACCCTTCTGATTTGCAATTACTATTACTTCACTCATCTTGTACTATATATCCTCTCACCGTTAATTATTATTGAGCCATCATCTTGAAGATTGGCATCACCTAAAGAAATTCTCAAAGTATTATTGTGTGTAAAAAAGTTCTGATTACGATGAAATTCTACCTTATATTTACTAAAAACTTGCTTCCATGAAATTTTTTTTTCTATTATTTTAAAATATTTATTTACTAATTGTTCTTTAGAAACTCTTATATCTAATATTGAAAAACCATGTGGAGAGTTAACTAAATTTAACCCAACACCACAGATTATGGTATTTGAAAGCACATTTGTAATCATTCCACCCACTTTTAAATCATCAATATAAAAATCATTTGGCCATTTTAACCAAACCGATGAATTTAAATTATTTAACACATCTTTTAAAAGATATGCGAAATATATAGAACTTGATGCTAACTTTAAATCTTTTGGTAAATCTTCTAAGTTGATTGCAAAAGATAAAAACAGATTACCTTCTATACCTTTCCAAGAATTATCACGACTACCAATTCCATCAGTTTGAATATCTGAGATTACCGCATGTGGGAGTTGTAGGTTTTTATCTTTTAGTAACTCTTTTAAATATGTTTGAGTTGAGCCTACACTTTTAAGATAAGTAATCGTCAACAGTTAATCTTTTTCCATTTATATAGGAGATAATATCAACCTCTTTTTTTGATGGTGCTTGAACACTAAAAACTCTTACACTTCCTTTTTCACATCCAACTATTATGCTCTTATCTTCTATCTTGATAATTTGTCCAATTTTATTTGAACTATTTTTTTCTTCTAATTTTATATTTTTTAATTTCAATCCACTTACAAGATAAATCCCAGGCCAAGGTGTAAATGCTCTATATTTATTGTAAAGTTCATTTACATTTTTAAACTCAACTTCACCATCAGCTTTTGTGATTTTACTACAATGAGTTGATAGAGAATCATCTTGAGGTACAGGAGTATAATTATTGAAATTTTTAAGTATATCAACAGTTAATCCACATGCCGTATCAGTTAATCTATTAAATAAGTTTTCAACCATCTCATCTGAGGGAACATCAATTGTATCTATCTTTAAAATATCACCAGTATCTAACCCCGCTTCCATAAGCATCGCTGTAACACCCGTTTTTTTATCATCATTTAAAAGAGTTTGCTGAATCGGACTAGCACCTCTATACTGAGGTAAAATAGAAGCATGAAGATTTATACATGGTGCATGGTCTAAAATAGTTTGGGGTAAAATTTGTCCATAAGCTGCTACAACTATATAATCACATTCTATTTTTAAAAGCTCTGTTACAGTATCCTCATCGCGAAGTCTAGTTGGTTGATAAACATCAATCTCATTCGCACATGCCAAAGTTTTTACAACAGGAGCTGTCATGATTTTTTTTCTACCAACAGGCTTATCTGGTTGAGTATAAACTGCTACTACTTCTATGCCACTTTCATCAATTAAGGTTTTTAGTATAGCCTCTGCATAATCAGGTGTTCCCATAAAAATTATTTTCATTTTACTGCCTTGAAATGTGTCCCACCATTATGTTGTCCATCAATCATAAAACTTTTAACATCACTTAAATCAAATCCACTTGCTAAAAACATATCACTTCCAGACTCTAAAAGATAAAAAGCAGCTTTTAATTTTGTAACTATTCCACCTGTTGCAAAAACATTGTTTGGATTTACATCTTTTTCAAGTTCGGCATGTGGAATGGAATTTACAATTTTCAAAACCTTGGCATGTGGGTTTGTTCTTGGATCATGGTCATAATAAGCATCAATATCTGAAAGAATAACTAATATATCTGAATCAGTATGTTTAGTAATATAAGCTGATAGTTGGTCGTTGTCTCCAAGTTCAAGTTCATCAGTTGCAGTCGCATCATTTTCATTTACTATGGGGATAACACCATTTTCTAAAAGTGTTTCTATTGTATTTTTAACTCTTTTAATATCATCAGATTTATTAAGGTTTGCAGCAGTTACTAAAACTTGGGCAACAACTACATCATATTTTAAAAATTTTCTAGCATATTTATTCATAAGAATAGGTTGCCCAATAGCAGCTAAAGCTTGTTTATTTTTAATAACTGTTCTATCAAGTTTAATTTTTGTATAACCACCAGCAACAGCACCTGAAGATACCAAGATAACTTCATGAGTTTTTTTAAGTTCTACTAAAAAATCAACTAAAGCCTGCATTCTTTTAAAAGCAATCTTACCATCTTGTGTTAAAACGGCTGAGCCAACTTTAACTACAACTCTTTTCATAGTTATATTCTATCTGATTGAACTAGATTGAAAAGTGAATATTTAAGTGCTTCTATATTTTTAGAAGTCACTGAAGATATTGGAGCTACTAAATATGGTTGTGTTCTGTCATAACCTAAAGTCTCATCAGCTGAGTCTTGAACAAAAAATGGCATTTGATTATCAAAGTTAAACTCATTTGTTTTTGAAGCTTCAAGACCAAGTAGTTCTAAAAATCCTAAAATAAGTTCATTTATCTCATCTGGTGGAACGACATCTACTCTTGTTAGAGCGATAGCATATTTACTCTCACCTAATTTTTCAGAAAAAGATGAAATCTCTTCTTTAAGAACTTCTATCTGCTCTTTTAAATCTCTATACGAAGCTAAATCTACCATATATAAAAGAGTTTTTGTTCTCTCGATATGTCTTAAAAACTGAATTCCAAGACCTTTACCCTCGTGAGCTCCACCAATTATTCCAGGAATATCAGCCATAACAAATGATTCAAAATCACCAATATTTACTTGTCCAAGTTTTGGAGTAAGTGTTGTAAATTCATAATTTGCAATCTCTGGCCTAGCGTTTGAGACAGTTGAGATAAGAGTTGACTTTCCAACATTTGGAAATCCAACTAAACCAACATCAGCGATTAGTTTTAAATCTAGTTTTATAGAGCGAGTTTCACCCTTTTCACCAGGTTGTGCATAAGTTGGTCTTTGATTTGTTGGTGATTTAAAATGAGTGTTACCAAGTCCACCTTTACCACCAGTGATAAATTTTGCCTCTTGACCGTGAGTTAACATATCAAAAAGGACTTCTCCACTATCCATATCTAAAATCTGTGTTCCAGGGGGAACAATTATAATTTTTTTATCCCCTGACTTTCCAGTCATATTTCTACCTTCTCCCTGAACACCTTGATCTGCTTTTATATGCATCTTTCTTTGAAAGTGAGATAGTGTGTGAGTGTTGTTATCACATTTAAACCAGATATCACCACCCTTTCCACCATCGCCACCATTTGGTCCACCATTTAGTACAAATTTCTCACGACGAAATGCTACACACCCTTGTCCACCTTTTCCTGATGAAACTGTTAATTCGACACTGTCTGTAAACATTGTTAGTCCTTATATTCTTTGAAAATTTTCTATTAAATTGTGATTTCTCTCGTTCCCAAACTCTAGCTTGGGAATGCATACGATAGTCTAACTATATATGCGTTCCCATCGGGGACGATGGGAACGAGAGTTTAGTTTGTAGAATTATTATGCAGCAGGTATTACTGATACTTGTTGACGCTTTTTGTCTTTTCTCTCAAAAGAAACTGTACCTTCAACAAGTGCAAAAATTGTATGGTCTTTTCCCATTCCAACATTATTACCTGGATGAACTTTAGTTCCTCTTTGACGAATAATGATGTTACCAGGGATAACAACCTCTCCACCATATTTCTTTACACCAAGTCTTCTACCAGCCGAGTCACGATTATTCTGTGTACTACCCTGTCCTTTCTTATGTGCCATCTAATGCTCCTTATGCAGCTATGCTCGTGATACGAACACGAGTGAAGTCTCTTCTGAAACCTCTTTTAACTTTACTGTCTTTACGACGACGCTTTTTGAAAATAACTACTTTTCTATCACGACCTTCGTTGATAACTTCAGCAGTTACTTTAGCACCTTCTACAAAAGGTGTTCCCATTTTAAGTTCACCAGCATTTACTGCTAGAACTTCTGTAATTTCGATAGTTGCTTTTGGCTCAAGAGACATTTTGTCTAATAAAAGGATATCACCTTCTTGAACTTTATACTGCTTACCACCGTTTTTGATAATTGCGTACATATATATTTCCTTATAATTCTACTAAAAAAGTTCGCAATTATACCGAACTAAGCTTTAAGTTTTGTTTAATTATATATTTATTATATTTTATTCACTTCATAATACTTTCTAAGCCATCTATCTATAGGACTTATCAATTTATAAATAACTGGAACAACTAATAGTGTTAAAACCATCGAACTCAAAAGTCCACCTATAATTGCTATAGACATAGGTGCCTTTGTTTCGCTTCCCAAACCATCACCAATCGCTAAAGGCAACATAGCAAATACCATAGCGATAGTTGTCATTAAAATCGGTCTAAGTCTTTTTTCACCAGCTTCTATAAGTGCTTCATCCACCTTCTTACCTTTATCCATTGCATTATTTGCAAAATCCACTAAAAGTACAGCATTTTTTCCAACCATTCCCATAAGTAACATAAAACCTATCATTATAAATAAACTAAATTGTAAATCAGATAAATACAGAGATAACATTACACCTATAATACTTAAGGGTAATGCCACCATTATAATTATTGGCTGAATTAAGGACTCATATAATATAGCTAAAATTATGAACATCAAAATAACAGATAAACCAATAGCTACACCAAAAGCATTTGCTGTTTTTTCCATCTCCTCTGCAAATCCTGTAAATCTATATGTCACTCCCTCAGGTAATAACTCATCAATTTTATCTCTTGTATAAGCAACAGCACCACCTAAATCAAGTCCAAACAGATCAGAAAAGATTGTTATCTGTCTTTGTCTATCAAAGTGATTTATAGATGCCATAGCCTTACTTGGTGTCAAGGTAACTAATCCATCAAGATAAATCATCTCTCCATTATTTGCACGAAGTTGAATCTTCTTAATATCTGCTATTGATATTCTATTTTCATCATTAAATCTTAGTGTAATATTGTACTGTTTACCATACTCTTCAAAATAAGAGATCTCCATATCACTTGAAAATGCAATAGATATTGCCCCAGCAATTTTTGAAGCACTAATTCCATATTTATTTGCATTTTCTCTAAGTATATTTATATCTATTTGAGGTTTCATATCATCAAGGTTTGTATCTATATCAACAAAACCATCTTTTTTTGCCATATAGCTAGTCAAATTATTTTTTGCTATCTCTAAATCTTCAAATGAATCAGATTTTAAAACTATTTGATAAGGAACAGAAACACCAGCACCCTTTATATTTGGAATTGCAGCAGCAGTTATAAACATATTTTTTCCAAAGGGTTTTAAAAGTTCTCTAAAATTTTGAATAAGTTCTTCTTGGTTTAATTTTCTTTCATCTTTTTCTATCAGTTTCACATAAAGAAGTGCCTTATGTTTTTCCTGTGCTGTGTTATAGCCAATACTTAAAGTTGTATATACTACATTTTCATCTGCACGAACCACTTTTTCAACCTCTTTAGATTGCCTAATCATCTCATCTAAAGAGATTGAAGAATCTGCTTTTATTTTTATCTCAAACTCTGACTTATCCTCTTTTGGTATAAAATCCATCCCTATCTTAGGAAACAGACTAAGAGATAAGAAAAAAATTATAAATATTGATATTAAAGTTATAACTTTAAATCTAAGTACAAACTTTAAAATCTTCTCATAAGTTCTCTCTATTGATACAAATATAAATTCTGTTAAATCATAAAACTTACTCTCACCCTTATGTAAAACTCTTGCACTTAAACTTGGAATAAAACTAAGTGCTATTGAATAAGAGATAATAATTGCAAAACTTACAGTCATTGCAAAGCTTTCAAAAAACTTACCAACTATCCCACTCATTTGCGAAACTGGAATAAAAACAGCCAAAAGCATAGCTGAGATTGCTAAGATGGTAAAAGCCATCTCTTTTGTCCCTTCAATTGCTGCTTGGAGTTTATCCATCCCCTCTTCCATCTTTTTATATATATTTTCAATCACAACAATAGCATCATCAATAATAATACCAATAGCCAAAGTAAGTCCAATTAAAGTCATCTTATTTAAATCAAAACCCATATAATCCATAAGAGCAAAAGTACCCATAATCGAAGTTGGAATTGATAAAGCAGATACTAAAGTTATAGTCATATTTCTTAAAAAAACAAAAACAATAATAGCGGCTAAAATAGCACCATAAACTAAATCAAACTCAACATCTTTTAATGAGTTAATAATAAAAGGGGAAGTATCATTTAAAATTTTGACCTCATATTTATCTTGAGCAAGTGCTTGAAGCTGTGGAACCACTTTTTTTACAAGTTCTACTATCTCTATGGTATTTGTACCTGAAATTTTTTGAACCTCTAACATTACACCTTCAACTCCATTGTATGAAGCATAACTCTTTGCATCACTTAAAGTATCTTTTACCTGTGCAATATCTTTTAATTTTATATTATCTCTTATTTTTATATTTTCTAACTCTTTTATACTTAGAGCATCTGATTTTGTTTTGAGTATAAACTCTTGTGTTTTAGCTATTAATTTACCACCACCTATTTTTATATTTTCATTTTTTATTATCTCATTTAGTTCAACAATTGTTATCCCAAACTTATTTAAAAGCCTTGGATCTGGAAAAATTTTTATCTCTCTATCTTTATAACCAATAATATTTACACCACCAACTCCATTTATCTTTTGAAGTTTTGGTTTTACTTTTTCATCTGCAAACAACATTAAATTTTGAAGTGTCTCATTTTTAGCTGTTAAAAAAACATTTATAATAGAAGCACCACCAATATCAAGCTTACTTACAAGTGGAGTTTTTGCATCATTTGGAAGAATTACAGCTGAAACTTTATCCCTAACATCATTTGTAGCCTCACTAATCTCTCTCTCTAAAAAGAATTTTACCATCACAACACTCATACCCTCACTACTTGTTGATGTGATAGAATCTACCCCACCAATTGAGGATACTGCTTCTTCAATCTTATCTGTTATCTGAGACTCCATTGTACTAGCTTCAGCACCAGGATAAACTGTTTTGATAGTTACAATAGGAAAATCAACATTCGGAAAAAGTGCCGATGGCATAGATTTGTAACTCATAAAACCAAATACAACTAGAGTAAGTACATACATTAAAGTTGTAATTGGCTTTTTTATAGCAAACTTATACATACTTTACTACTTTTTATCAGATACTGTTATATACCCATCACCAAAAAGTCCAACTACAAACTGATTTACTTCCACTTCAGCTTTTATTTTTCTATTCTCTAAGTTGGCATGTGGATATACTTTTGAAATTTTACCCTCATAACTATTTTTATCTCCATTTACAATATATTTTACACTATCTCCAACTTTTACACTCTGCCAATATTTTTGATCAAACTCTAAAACCAATTTTTTCTTTTTTTGACTTTGAATTTTAAATACTGTTGTAAGCATCATAGAACTTACAACATCACCAACTTCAATAGATTTTTCAAAAATAACACCATCAAAAGGGGCATAAATTGAAGTTTTATCCAGAAGTGATTGCTGATAAGCTAGATTTGCTTTTGCAGAGCTAACTGAAACCTTAGCTTTTTCATAAACTAATAAATAGTTATCAAACTTTGCTTCATCAATTAAATCTTTTATTAATAATTGTCTGTCATAATCTTTTTTAGCAAATTTTAAAGTCACTTTCGCATTTTCAAGAGATGCCTTAGCTATTTTTAAAGATGCTTTTAAATCATCATTTTGTAACTCAACTAATTTATCACCTTTTTTTACAACACTTGATACATCTACATATATTTTTTTAACAATTCCACCTGCATAAAAAGACAAATTTGCACTCTGTTTAGCCTCAATATTAAAAGTTGTATATATCTCTGTCGCACTTAAATTAAAGACTAAAACCATTAATCCTAAAATTATTCTCTTCATTTTAAAAACTCCTCTATATTTTTTCCTGCGTAATAATAATAACTTGCATAAGCAATCTCTAAATCATTTAATGATGTTTCGTATAATGCTTTTGCATTAGTTTTAGAACTTAGTGCATCCAAATAAACAACATTATCAACAATACCAGCATCATATTTTTTACTTATTGTTTCAAAAGCACTAGTTGCTGAGATTAAAGCACTTTTAGCACTAATAATTTTTATATTGCTTGTTTTAATTGTAAAAATAGCTAAATCATACTGCATCTCTTGTTCTCTTTTTTTATAAGCTACTTGAGTATTTAAAGCTTGAGAATTAACAATATATGCCTGTTTATTTTTAGCAATAGTCCCTTTATCAAAAACTCTTAAATTTAAAGATAACATCAATTTATTTTGATTATCTAAACCCTCATGGTGAAAAGTATCTACTCTATCGTAACCATAAATACTAAAAGTATCTTCAATTTTTACCTGTGGATAATAGCTACTATCTATGGAGTTTGCTCCATTAACCAAAGCATCTTTTTTAGCCATTAATGATTTTACACTATCAATTAATTCTAAATCATATTTACTAAACTCTTTAAAAGCAGAATTATCAAAAGTTTCTATATTTTTTCCAACTTTTAACTCTAATGATTTTTTTAAAGATAAAGTTTGCAGTCTTATATCTTGCATCTCGTATATATTTGTATCATATGCAGCTTGCAATCTATCTACATCATCTTTTGTTGCAACTTTTGCTAGAACAAATCGTTTTATTCTATTTAATTGTTCCCTAAGTGATTTACCTGCTTCAATTCTTGCAGATAAAGAGGCTTTTAAACTTTTGATATTAAAGAAATCTTGAACAATTTGCAAACTTAAACTTTTTTTCATTGACGCTGTATCAAAACTACTTGCTTTGTACTCATTTTTACTCTGAGATAAAAGTGCTGATTTTTTTCCACCATCATATATATCAAAAGATATTTTTGCAAATCCACTATAAATATCGCCAGATTGCATAAGAGTTTTTTCATTTAAAGTTTGGTAAAAAGCACCTACATCTATAGTTGGATAGTAAGCACTTTCATAAGATTCTACTTCAATACTTTTTGCTTTTTGTACTAAAGTTTTAGATACCACTAATTCACTATTTTTACCTGCAAAATCAAGCAATGACTTTAAACTCTCCCCATAAATAAAAATAGGGATAATTAAAATTATAAATTTTATCATTTTTTCACCTCAATAAGTTCAAAATTTGTTGTTATATATATTTCATCACACCTCGGAAGAGGTGCAACGAGGAATGTAACGAGAAAGGAAGTGTAACGAGAAAAAACTTATTTAACTAAGGCTACTGCATCTATCTCAACAAGTGCATTTTTTGGTAGAGTTTTAACAGCAACTGTTGCACGAGCTGGTTTGTGAGAGCCAAAAGCTTCTTCGTAGATTTCATTTATAACTGCAAAGTCATCCATTGAAGCTATAAAAATTGTTGTTTTTACAACTTGCTGCATAGAACTACCTGCTTCTTCTAAAACAGCTTGTAAATTTTTTAAAACCTGCTTTGTTTGAATCACTACATCATTTTCAAGCATAGCACCCTCTGGTGTAAGTGCTATTTGCCCTGAAGTATAAACCATCCCATTTGCAATCACAGCTTGTGAATATGGTCCTATAGCTGATGGTGCCTTATCTGTTTGAACAAATCTCATTTTGCAATCCTTTCATATCTTTCATCTACATTATCCAAAAAAGAATTAAATATTTTAACATCTCTATATCCGACAACTGAAAAAAGTTCTTTACCTTTAGAAGTTAAAAAATAATGTCTTGGTATTGGAGCTGTTTTAAATCTACTCGGTATATAATTTTTATCTCTTATTACATGCAATAAAATATATTTTTCATTTAATCTTTCTAGTGTTTTTCTATCTTTAAGTGTTGTTCTCTCAAACTTTTTACACCATCTACAATCATCAGAAACGATTAGCATATAAACTCTTTTATTTTTATCTTGTGCTATTTTTAATGCTGTATGATAATTTGTTTGCCAACTATTGCTAGAAAAAAGTGTTGTTGCTAATAAAAAAACCACAAAGATATATTTCAATTTTTTTCCTTATTTCCACATGCCAAGAAGTGTTTTAAAAACTTTATACAAATCTTCAACCTCTTTTTTTGTAGTTCTTTCATTTATTGCATGAATAGTATCATTTCTCACACCAAATTCTATAACATCAATCCCAAACTGTGCAATAAATCTTGCATCTGAAGTTCCACCAGCAGTTGAGTGTTTTGGTTTTATACCAGTTACTATTTCGATAGATTTGTCTATATTTTTCACAACTTTAGTATTTGTATCAGTAACAAAAGGGTAAGAACCTTGAGTAAGTTTTAATTCATAATCTAAATCTTTTAAATGCTTTGCAACAAATTCTCGAACCTCTTTTTGAGTTGTCAAGGTAGTATTACGAACATTAAACATCATCTTCAACTCATTTGGAGTTACATTTGTTACTTGCATACCTGAACGAATATCTGTTACTACAAATTTACTCGGAGAAAAAAACTCGTCACCATTATCTATATTTACCCCAGCCATATCACCTAAAACTTTTGATAAATTATGTATAGGATTTATAGCTTTCTCAGGATAAGCAGCATGTCCTTGCTTACCTTTTATAGTTATATAACCATTTATAGAACCTCTTCGCCCTACTTTTATAGCATCTCCAAACTCATCTTCACAAGTTGGCTCAGCTACAACTACGGCATGTGGGAGCATGTTGTTTTCTTTTAAATATTCAAGAACTTTTATAGTTCCATTTATCGCATCACCCTCTTCATCTGAAGTAAGTAATAAAGATAGAGTTCCATTAAAATTTTCAGCCTCTTTAACAGCCTGAATAAACGCAGCTACTCCACTTTTCATATCTTGAGTTCCACGACCATACAGATAACCATCTTTTTCAACCAACTCATAAGGATTTGTATCCCAGTTATCTCCAGCAGGAACTACATCCACATGCCCAGCAAAACAAAGGTGCTCACCCTCAGCAAACTTTTTATAAATAAAAAGATTTTTAACATCTTCTACATCAACTCTAATAGCTGTAAAATCTGCTAAATAACTCTCTATAAAATCTAAAAGCCCACCATCATTTGGTGTTTCACTTTTAGTTTCTACTAATTTTTTAAAAAGTTCTATAATTTGCACTACTTAGTGCCTGGATTAGCATAAAATACATATGAAGTTGAATAATTACTAATCTCAAAATATAGTTTTTTCTCTCCATCATCTATTTTCATATTAAAATTAGTATCTAAATAACCATATCCATAACGATAATTTCGTGGAATATTTCCATCTGTACTAACGGCTGTTGAAAGTTTGTCTATTTTTATAAATCTTTGAACAAGTTTCTCACCCATATAAATATCTAAAACACCATTAGTACCTGTCCAATTTTGGATAGAACGACTTAATTTATTTTGAGTTTCTTGTGTACATGCACTAAAGAAAAGTGCTACTGTAACCGTTAATATTAAAATTATTTTTCTCATTTTTTTTCCTATTTTTTTCTTGCAATTAAAAGAGTAGATATATCCATAGAAAAACTTTTAGTATAAATCATCTCAAAACCAGCTATTTCTAACTCTTTTTGCATACCTTGAATTGTTACAAAACTCTCTATAGAATCTGGTAAATAAGTATATGCTTCTAAATTTCTAGAGATTGCTGCCCCAACATAAGGTAAAATCTTATGCATATATACATCTCTCATTTTTTTAAGTATATTTTTGTTTTCATCTTTCATAAATTCTAAAATAACAACAAGACCATCTTTTTTTAGCATTCTGTTAAACTCATGAAAAGCTTCTTGTCTCTCTATAACATTTCTAATACCATAAGTTATACTTAATATATCAGCACTTTCATCTTCTAATGGAATCTCTGTAGCTTTTGAGATATGGTAACTAAATTCAGGGAATTTTTTTCTAGCAACATCAACCATACCATTTGATGGATCAACACCAATAAGCTCTTTTATATCAACACCTGCTTTATCTGACTGCTTTTTCCAATAACCCATCATGTCACCAGTTCCACATGCCACATCTACTATTTTTTCTATAGAATCTTTAGCATAAAATTCAAATGACATGTCACAAGCTTTTTTTCTCCATGATATATCAACGCCCATACTCATTACACGATTTGCTGTATCGTATGTTGGTGCTATATCATCAAACATACTTACTATTTTTTCTTGTTTATTATTTTCTTGCATAATTTATAATTCCCTTTTCATCCACATAATTATATCTTGCTTATCTTTTTGTAAATTTAATATTTCAAACTTATCTATAATATTTTCAAATCCAATAGTACCACCAAATTTAGGAGCAATATAACACAAATACATATCAACAAACTCTTTTGTAAGTTGATACATGTTTGAGCCACCCTCTATCATTATATTTTTATAATCTTGGCAGATTGTAAAATTATCTGAAATCACAACTTTTCTACCCTCAATATTAAAAAGAGGTATTGTCTTATCAAACTCTTTTTCTCGTGAAATGATTAAAATATCTGGTGCTTTACCATTAACCAACCTAGAATCTAAAGTTGGTCTATCAACTCTAACTGTATTTCCACCAATCACTAATAAATCACATACATCTCTCATAGCATGAACATTTTTTCGTGATTCTTTTGAGCTAATAGTTCCACCATCTGTAGTTCCATTTAGCCTTTGCGCCCATTTAAAAAACACAAAATTCTTTTTAGTCCACATGCCAAAGGGTGCTAGTAAACTGTCACACTCATCTTTTAAAACATCATTCTCTACTTCAATCCCACATGCCAAGAGTTTGTCATTTCCACATGAGGCTTGTGGATTAAAATCTCTTGAACCAACAAACACTTTTTTAATCCCTAAAACACTAATTAAATCAGCACAAGATGGAGTTTTTCCAACATGAGAACATGGTTCTAGAGTTGTGTAAAGTGAGCAATTTTCAAAAATATTATTATGATTTTTTAAAAGAAAGGTATGTATCTCACTAGATTTAGTATATTGTAAAATTTCAGAGTTATTAGTAAGTTTAAAGTAGGCAAATTTTAATGCTTCAACCTCGGCATGTGGGTTTCCAGCTTTTTTGTGTGCTTCAACCGAAAGTATTTCACTGTTTTGTCCAACAACACAACAACCAACTGCTGGATTTGGGTAAGTTAAACCTTGATATTTCCAAGCCTCTTTAAGAGCGAGGCTCATAAAGAAGTTAGAGTTTATTACCATTTCTACTTCTTTACAGACAATGAGCAAAGCCCATTATCCTGCGTTAACACTAGGTTTTCTTCAGCAGAAAGCTCACGCATAGTAACCATGCTTTTATTACCATTCGAAATATGTTTTAGCTTTTAATACATCGTTGAACTCTACTTCAACTTTTTCATCTTCAGTATCTACAAAAATTTTAGAACCTTCAACCTTTGTCAGAATTCCTCTTACTTTTTGTTTTTCGCCTAAAAGAAGTGAAACTCTTTCACCGATACTCATAGAATACTGAGAAATATTTACTAATTTTCTCTCAATTCCTGGGCTTCCAACTTCAAGTCTATAATCACCTGAAACTGGAGGAGTTACATCTAAAAGTGGAGATATAAGATGAGTTAGTTCTACACAAGCATCAAGTGATACGCCTGCTCTTTTGCCATCTTTAATCTCTTTAGAAATCACACTTACACGGTAAATAGTTTCATCATTTTCATTTACAATAGAAGTATCGTATAGTTCTAAGTCAACTGATTTTACAAGTGAATTTATATCGCTTTTTAGTGACATTATTCCTCTCCTCTATCTTTAGCTATTTTTTTAAACAAATCATCAATATTTTGTGCTTGTTTTAGATGTTCATCAAACTCAAATGTAAAAGTTGGACATCTGTACCAACCCTGATCCTTTAAACAATGAGTTTCTATAATAGGACGAGCTTTTCTAAGTAGTTTTAGATAATCTCTTTTTTCTTGCTCTGAGTATTCATTTGGATCTATAAAAACTTTCGCATCACTTTTACCACGAGAACATTTAATATCAATAATATTTAATTCATGGAGTCTTTTATCATTCATTCCACCAAGGGCTTGGGGAATTAATTCTAAGAGAACTGATTCAGTTCTCTTAATTTTAATTTGTGCTTCAGTCATCTATAGACTAACTTTTTGCTCAACTTTTTTGAATGTTTCAAGAATATCACCAGGTATAACATCCTCATAACCACTGATAACAACACCACACTCATAACCGTTACCAATCTCATCAACATCATCTTTGAAGCGTTTAAGTGAAGTAAGTTCACCTTCATAATGAACAACACCATCACGAATAACACGAACCATTCCACCACGGATAAGTCTTCCATCAACAACAACAGATCCAGCAACAACACCTTTAGGGATTTTAAATACTTCTCTAACTTCTGCTTGACCAGTGTTTTCTTCAGTATATTTTGGAGCCATCATACCTGTAAGCATTCCAGTAATATCATCTATTAATTGGTAGATGATTGAGTAAGTTTTTATCTCAACACCTTTTTGTTTAGCAGATGCTTTAACAGCACCAGTTGGACGAACATTAAATCCAAGAAGAACACAATTTTCAGAGTTATTAACAAGTTCAACATCACTTTCAGTAATTCCACCAACACCAGCTGAGATAATATTTACCTTAACTTCATCATTTCTAAGTTCAGTTAATGATGATTTGATGGCTTGAAGAGTACCATGAACATCAGTTTTAAGAACAATTTTAAGAGATTTAAGTTTACCCTCTGCAATCATAGCTGTCATATCTTCTAGTGAAGATTTCATAGAGACTGAAAGCTCTTTATGTCTATCATATTCATGTCTTTTAAGAGCGTAAGCTTTGGCTTCTTTTTCACACTCCATAACAGTCATCACTTCACCAGAATCTGGAACTATGTTAAGCCCAGCAACTACTGCTGTATGACTTGGTTTTAGTGATTTAATTTGCTTATTATTTTCATCAACAAGTGCTTTAACACGACCATAAGCCGCACCACAAACAACATAATCTCCAACTTTAAGAGTACCATTTTGAACGATTACTGTTGCAACTGGACCACGACCTTTTTCTAAAGAAGACTCAACAACAGCCGCTTTAGCAAGTGCATTCTCATTTGCTTTTAACTCTAAAATATCAGCAGTAGTAAGAATATTTTCTAGTAAATCATCAATACCCATACCAGTTTTAGCAGAAACAGGAATAAATTCTATATCTCCACCCCAATCAACTGGGTTAATACCATGTTCAGCCATCTGACCTTTAACCATATCTGGTTGAGCAGTCTCTTTATCCATTTTATTTAATGCAACGATAATTGGAGCACCTGATTCTTGAGCTAATTTAATAACTTCAAGAGTTTGAGGTTTAACACCATCATCAGCAGCAACAACGATAACAATAATATCAGTAATAGCAGTACCACGCTGACGCATATGAGAGAATGCAGCGTGACCCGGAGTATCTATGAAAGTAATAGCTTTTCCATGTTGTGTAACTGTATAAGCACCAATATGCTGAGTAATTCCACCAGCTTCACCATCTGTTACTTTTGCATCACGAATTGCATCAAGTAATGAAGTTTTACCATGATCAACATGTCCCATAATTGTAATAATAGGAGCTCTTTCAGTTGCATCTGGATCTTCTTCAATATCTTCAACATCTTGAGTAAACTCATCTTTGGGATCAATTATAGTTACTTCAACTTCAAACTCTTCAGAAAGAATCTCAATCTCATCATTTCCAAGGAAATCATTTTTAGTCATCATCATACCAAGATCAAAAAGAACTTTTATGATGTCAGATATAGGACGATTAAGAGCTTCTGCGAATTCATAAACACGAATATCTTCAGGTATTTCTACATGAGTTACAATCTCTTCTTCATGACTTGCTTTTTTATACTTTTTCTTCACATCTTTACGAACTCTTCTACCACGAGGAGCTTGTTTTTTGTTAGCATTTCTACCAGCTGGTCTTGGAGGACGAGGTTTTCTAGGCTCTTCAACAGGAAGTGGTGCTCTCTCAGTTGAGTTAAGGTCAAGTAGTGTAACTTGATCATCCATATCCATAGATACATCACTCATAGAACCACCAAAGATATCCATTCTTCTACCCTGCTCTTGTTTTCTAGCAGTAGATGAAGATGTTCTTGATTTTTTCTTTTGAGCAAGTTCTTCTAAAACTTCAGCACTCATTTTTCCATAAGAAGATACTGAGGCTTGTTTAGTTGGCAAGTTATAGTTCTCTTCAACTTTTGGCTTTTTCTTTTTAACAATCTTTAAACCAGATCTTTTAATCTGAGGAACAATAACTGGTCTAGGACCTGTAGGTTTTTTTACTTTTGCTTTATCTTCTACTTTTGCAGTTTCAGTATCTGCTTTTTTAACTTCTTCTTTTGAAGTTTCAGCTTTAGTTTCTTCTATTTTAACTTCTTTTGTTGTTTCAGACTCTTTAGTTTCAACTTTTTGTGTTTTTTCTACAGGAGTATTTTCAGGAGTATCACTTTTAGCTTTTTCAGGTTTACTAACACTTGGAGATGCTGGAGGAGTTGCCTCACCATTCATGATAAAATTCATTAAGCCATCGGCTTGCTCCATAGTCACTACACTTTGTGCAGATTTAACTTCAATACCCATCTCTGTAGCTTTTAGTATAACATCCTTAGACGCTATTCCTAATTCTTTTGCTATTTCGTGTACTTTAACTTTCTCTATCATCAGCGATGATCTCCTTTAGTCTGTTTATAAGTTTTTCTTTTTCTCCACTTCTACACTGTCGCATAAGTGATTTTATAACTTTTTTTTCGTTATCAAGACAACTTTTACATATGTAAAAACTTCGTCCAATTTTTTTAAAAACCTCTAATGAACCATCATTGCACTGAAGTCTCACTAGAAGCTTTTGTTCATATCTATCTCGACAAGAGATACACATTCTAATTGGTATATGAAAATTTTTCGCCATTATATCTAAAACTTACTTGATTTAATAGAGGTTACTTCTCTATTATCAACCCATTATTATCAAAATTTAAAATTTTCACTGTAAAATCTGGAAATTTTTGGCTTAATTTATTTGCAATCATCGAAGAATCTTCATCATAAGCCATAGAAAAGAAAGTAGAACCACTTCCTGAGAGTGTACTCATTAAAGCTCCACTTTCATAAGCAACTTTTTGAACTGTAAAAAGTTCTGGTAACATTTTCATTCTGGCTTTTTGATGAAATCTATCTTGTGAAGCTAACTTTAACATCTCCCAATCTTCATTAAAAAAAGCTGCTACACTAAGAGCAGTATGTGAAAGATTGTAAGTTGCATTCTCTTTTGAATACGATTTAGGCAGCAGTGTTCTTCCTCGTGCAGTATTCATCTGTTTATTTGGTATAACAACTATAGCTTTTATATAATCTGGAAGATGCTTTTTTTGAGAAAAAACTTTATTTTTCTCAACAGTAGCTGCATTAAATCCACCCATTACTGCTGGAGTAATATTATCTGGATGTGATTCATATACAAGAGCATGATTTAAAATTCTTCTTTTTGAAACTCTTATCCCTGCTGCTTCATGCGCAGATGCAATGGCAGAAACTATAACAGCAGAAGAGGATCCAAGTCCTCTCGACATTGGTATTTGATTATAAAAAGTAAATTTAAAATTTTGTCTCTTTTTTATTAAACGATTATAATGATCGTTAAAAATACTGATAAAAAGATTATTTCCTTTTAATCTAGGATTATTCTCCCCTTCACCCTTAATCGATACACTGAAAAATCTTGATTGATGAAACTCTACACGGTTTCTTAAATCTATTGCCAAACCTAAAGAATCAAAACCTGGACCTAAATTTGCACTAGTTGCTGGTACACTGATAGTCAAATAACTACCTCCCTAATTTCCAACAGCCCCAATAGAATAAAGTGGCGTTGAAGTTTTACTAAACTCATTATAATCAAGTACAACAGGAAGCTCAAATTTGGCATCTGGTACTATTTCTAACTTTTGAGTTTTTATTTCTTGTGCAATTTTAACAAAACATAACTTTCCAATCGCTTTTATTGGTTGATTTTTATTAAAATAAAAAGCATCTGTTGCAAAAAGAGGTATTTTTTTCAAAATACTCATAGATTTTAAAAATATATATGCAACTTTTATTGCCATAAAACTTCCCGGACCATTTGCATAAAAAAGTTTTTTTACATCATATGTTTGAAAAATTGTTTGATATATTAATGGTAAAATATCTGAACTCTTATCTTCTGAAATAATAGTATCTATAAGTCTGTTATTCTCATATACCCCAATTTTTATGGGAGAAGAAAGAGCGATAAGCAGAACATCCACTCTCTTATGCATATGCTTTTTCTAACTCCATCGTTTTTTCACCAACAAGTTCTATAATCTCAAAACTATCAGCATCTTTTAAAAGTTTGAGTGTAAGTTTATGATTTAAATCATGACTACCAGCCATAGCCTCATAATTACCAACAAAATTCATACCAATAAGAGACATATCTCCAATAGCATCAAGTATTTTATGTCTTACAAATTCATCTGGAAATCTTAATCCTTCTGGATTTAAAACTTTTTTCTCATCAAGCACTATCGCATTTTCCAAAGAACCACCAAGAGCTAAACCTTTAGAGCGAAGATACTGAACTTCATGTAAAAATCCAAATGTTCTAGCACGAGAGATCTCATTTTTATAATTTTCTTTACTAAATTCTAAAACATACTCTTGATTTTGAATAACTGGATGTGGAAATTTAATTGTAAAATCATATTTCAAATCTGGAGATGGAGATAACTTAACATATTTGTCACCCTCTTGAACTATAACATCTTTTTTAATTCTCATGACTTTTTTTGGTGAATCAAGTTCAGCAATACCTGCTTCATCTAAAAGCATACAATAACTAGCACTACTTCCATCCATAACTGGTACTTCATCTGCATCTACAATAACTTTTAAATTATCTATACCATAAGCATATACAGCTGAAAGCATATGCTCAATTGTTGAGATAATATACCCATCTTTACCAATTACAGTTGCCATTTTTGTATCAACAACATTTTGGGGGATAAGAGGAATAGCAACATCTACATCACTACGATAAAAAATAATTCCACTATTTGACTCTAAAGGTTCTAACTTCAACCTTACTGGAGAGCCTTTATGCAGCCCTATTCCAACAAGTTCAACACTCTTTTTTATAGTAGTTTGATACATTATTTGTCTCCTTTTTCAAAGAAGTGAATTCTTTGCAAAATTCCCCTCACTAAAGCTACGCCTACTGGCGAGAAATATTTTATTTTCTAGCTTTTATTAATTATCTCTTTAGCATTTTTAATTATATCACTAATATTTAGCTTAATCCATTTTTTATCCATCCACTCTTGTGGACGAACTTCGACACCTTGAATTAAAACACCAAAATGAAGATGATCACCCATAGCATAACCACTTTTTCCTGTATCTGCTATATCAGCTTTTGCACTTATTGTCTCATCAACACTTACATTTAGAGCTGAACAGTGTCCATAAAGGGTATATAAACCTAATCCATGATAAATCATCGGCATATTCCCATATAAACCATTATAATCTGCATAAACAACATCTCCACCATTTTGTGGTTTAATAGTAGCCATTGCATTTGAAGCTAAATCAAGACCTAAGTGATAAGACTCACTAACTTTTTTTCCATTATAAAAATATTTTCTATGATCACCAAATGAAGCAACAACCTGTCCATTTTTCAAAGGATACATTTTATTCATTTTAAAATCATCTATCATCTCATCTGAAACTTTTGATGATAAGCTATGAATCAGTTTTTCATTTTTTGCTCTAACATCTTCATTTATAATAATAAACTGTTCAATTGAATCAGTTACACCTTGAGTCTCTTCAAACTCTTCAGCTAGTTCTAATATTTTACCTTTTAAAAATCTATCACTAAGTTTTATATTAGAAACTTTATACTGTCGATTTTTAAGATATAAAGGAACATGAGTTTTTGAAATATTTCCAGCATAATCAGTGGCAATAATATTAGCCTTAAAACTTTTATCTACAATTGGCCATGCTAAAAGTGAAATATAATAACCCTCTTTATAAAAAGGTTGTGGTATAAATTTTTTATTATTCAATTTTATATATACATCTTTTAAATTTTTATCTTTAACGCTGAAAATTACAAGAGCTGCCCCACCTTTTGTAATTTTATAAGAATTACTCAAAATACCTAATTGTGGTCTTGCTTTATCTATTGTAAATTTAAACTCTTTTCTCGCACTATTTCCATTTAAAAAGTTCCAATGACTTGAATCAGTTGCTTCGATTACTATTGTAATTGTTTCATCTTTTAAAGAGTAAGTACCTCTAGGTGGTTTCACTTCTATATTTAATAAATTTTCTGGAGTTATATACTGTTCATGTTGCAAAGGTGATTCACCCTTTGAAGTTTTTAAAGTAATCTTATATAGTTTTATTCCACTTTCATCACTTATAGAAACATTAATAGGTTTCTTTAGATTCCAGTATCCATCATTATCTATCTCTATTTGTGGTACTACTCTTTCAAACATTGATGAACTATATACAAAAACAGCACCCAATAAAATAAATACAAATAATATTGTTCCTAACGGTAATTTTGACTTACTTCTCACTCTATATTTCCTCTTTTACTAATTTTAAAATTCTTTTTGAAGCATTTTCTAAAGTCTCTTCTTTAGAAAGCATAAAAACTGCCCTACTACTATTTCCACTACCATTTAGCTTAGAAGCTATTAGCAATGAATTTAAATTTTCAGATGAATAAATTAACCCTTCTAAAGTTAAATCTAAATTTTCTTTTATCAAAATAGAAACCTCTACTGTAGGCAAAAAAAGTGCCTCTTTTAAAGCACTTTCACAATCTTCATCAATTGCTCCAGTTTTTCGCATATCATAGTTACTTACTAAAAATAGTGCTATTTTTGCATCATTTAAAAGAGTCATATTACTTAACATAACAGCTTTTAACTTTAAACTAGCCAGTGTTTGGTATTTCATTATAAAGTTATTACAAAGTTTATACTCAGCACCACGCTTTATCAACTCACTAACCATAGCAAAAGTTGTACCATCCACCTCATCTGAAACGAGACCATTAGAACCATCTAAAAGTCCAGCATACAAGGCTGTAGCCATTTTTTTATTTATTGATACTTTGTTATCTACAAAAAAATTAAATAGAACTTGAGTTATACTTATTGAATTACCATTTTGATAATCAATATTTATTAAATCGCAATCCAATTCCATTCCAATTTTTCTAACATCAGCACAATCAAATGAAATTGCTAAATCACAAGAAGATGGGAACGAATCTCTTATTTTATCAAACCAAGGGATAAAAGATAATTTTTGATTTATATTTTTTGTATAACAAAAAAATGATACTTTTTTATGTAATGTAAGTAAATATGTATAAAAAGCACTTGCACTACCAATAGAATCAGCATCAGGATTAACATGAACACTTACAACTATATGTTTAGCAGTATCAATTCTTTTTAATATATTATTCATTAAATGTAATTATACTATTTTTTTTATTTTCTATTCATTTTATAAACACACACTGCCTAAGTACGCACTTTTAAGAGTGGTGTGCACCTATTTTGTAGCTTTTTTCTAAGTATGAATAAATATAGCCATATCAACTCCAACAGTGAAACATATTTCAAATTATGAAAATATAAAGGAAGAGGATATTTATAAAGATGTAGATGAAGCACTTTATGAAACAAAAAAACTTATTAAAAATATGCTTATTGAAAAAAATATATCTTAGATGAGAAGCTTTAAAGTAAATTGAGCTTCATAACTTTATATATTATTGACTAACTGTTTTTTATCATAAGTTGATGAGTTTTCTTCTCTAAATCTAACTTTCATTATTTCTGGAAGTATAAAGTATTCAAAGATTTTAATATCAAATGGTTTTTTTAAAAATCGATGTACTCCTTTATGTCTCATCCTAAGAAAATTTTTACGATTCTCATCTCCACGAATAGCAAAAAAAGAGTTTCTCAAATTTGGAACAACTTTAAATACTAATTCTGCAAATTCAAAACCATCCATATACGGCATAGTAATATCACTAAAAATAATATCAGCACCATTAATCTTAATAAAATCTAGTGCTTCATAACCATTTGTAAATGAATATACTTCATTATCTTTTATATCAAACTCTTTTAAAAAGGACTCTATTGTCCTGTGCATTATTGATGAATCATTTAAAATTACAATTATCATAATAGATACCTTATTATATTCTTAACTAAAAATTACTAAGCATAAATCATACCACTATGATTATCTGTTATACAATCTATTGACCCAATTTTAGCAAAGCATATCGCATTAACAAATTATAAAGATATTAAGTTAGCTCTAGTATTCGAAGCCATCAAGTTCATTATTTTATACCTTATTTGTATCTATTTATCGATGTTTTCATTGAAATATATATGAAAAATTAGCTCTATTTGCCACTCATTTTATAAACATAAGCAAGAATCTCAGCAACAGCAGCAAAAAGTGCTTCTGGAATTGCTTTATCAACTTCTACTTCAGCATATAAACTTCTAGCTAATGAAGGATTTTGAACTATATGAACACTATTTTCTCTAGCTATTTTTTTTATTTGTTGAGCTACATGACCCATCCCTTTTGCGACAACAATTGGAGCATGTGATTTTTCACTATCATATTTTATTGCTACGGCATAATGAGTTGGATTTGTAATTACTACATCTGCATCTGGAACATTAGACATCATCCTTTGTCTAGACATTTCCATTTGCTTTTGTTTGATTTTAGACTTTATTAAAGGATCCCCTTCCATATTTTTCATCTCATCTTTTATCTCTTGCTTACTCATTTTTAAACCATCAAAATACTGTTTTCTTACGATAATAATATCAATAACAGCAAATATAAATATAATAAATAACATTATAAATGCAATAATAATTATCTTCTCTGTCAACCAATCCAATTGCTCAGGTAAACCAAAAAGAGCAACAGTAGGCAGTTCTGTAATAAAAAGAAAGAAAAACCAAAATCCAACACCCAAAGTTGTAAAAGATTTTAAAGTAATTTTAACACTCTCTATAAGTTTTTTCATAGAAAACAGATTTTTAGTTCCCTTGATAGGATCTATCTTTTTAAAATCTGGCATTATTGCTTTGGTTGTAAATAAAAATCCAAACTGAGCAAGAGCAGCTACTACACCAGCTATAGCAACCGAAATAGCTAATGGCATAATAATTAAAAGAAATTCTCTCATTGTTACAAG
>JAGGWE010000016.1 GCA_021157665.1 Sulfurimonas sp. | reverse complement strand
CTTTTTCATTTATTTTAGCAATAAGTTCACTTTTATCTATACTTAAACTAACAATACCTCTTAGGTCATTTAGTTTATAATTATATGCATTTTCATATCTTTTTTGTATGAGTTTTGGAGCATTTTCTTTTTTTCCATGACATTTTAAACAAGTTTGAGTGATGTAAAGTGGCTCATAGTAACTATAAACATGATTGTCATATTCTTTAAATATATTGTTTTTTGAAGATGTCTTTTTAAACTCTTCTATAATTTTCATCTCTTCATCATTAGCTTTATTTAATATATTTCTTGGATTGTCTGATACGGTTCTTAGGGTTACTTTTGCATTTAAAGATTTTGAGAACTTTTGACTAATATCATTTGAAGTTTTTACTGGAATTAAATTAATTGTATTTTCGTTAATTGGAATATGATTTTTTACAAATGTATCAAGATATGTATTTCTAAAAGATTTAAATAATGTTGTAATAGATGTAGCTTCTTGTTGCAAGATAACATCTCTAATATGTTTATTTTCTTTTATTGAGAGATATGTGTAAATTGAACTAATAACAAGAAGTAATAGTACACCAGCATATAGAACTTTTATATTTTGATCTTTAAACATTTTAATCCATAATTATTTATTTTAAAACAAAAATATTATACTATAAAATTTAATTATAATTTAATATTTCACCGTATAATTCATCGCCATTATAAAGTGATTGTTCGTTATTTATATTTTTTGTGGCATGTGGATTGAAAAGTATAGTATTTGCTGTTTGTCCAACTTTAATCTCACCTGCTTTTATACCTAAACTTTGGGCAGGATTTTGAACTGTTAGTTTGATTAGTTCACTCATGCTAATTATCTCACTCTTAACGAGTTTTGTATAGTAAAGAGGAAGGGTGTCACTAAGGGCTTCACAACCATATGCAGCATCATAAAAAGCTACCTCTTTATTTAGTGGTGAAGATGGTTGATGCAAGGTTGTTAAACAATCTATTTGAGAATTTTTGAGTGCTTTTTGTAAAAGTATTACATCCTCTGCACATGCCAAAGGTGGATTTAGTTTTGCTGTTGTATTAAAATCTAAACATGCCTCATCTGATTTTAGAAGATGGTGGATAGAAACTTCACAGTAAACATCAACACCATCTTTTTTAGCTTGAGTTATGATAGATATAGAACGGGGTGAGGTAATTGATTTAAACAAAATTTTTATTTTAAAATGTCTTGCTATCTCAATCATACGAGAAACATGCAATACCTCACTCAAATCAGGAATTCCTGCAAGTCCTAATTTTGAACTTATATCACCATCAAGCATAACGCCACTATTTATAAGCGAGTTGTCTTCTGCCTTACAAAACAGAGTAACATCATACATCTGAACATACTCAGCTATTTTTATTGCTACATCATTTTTTGCGATTGTACTCATATATGGAGCGATTACACCTTTTTTAAGTAAAATTGCTATATCTGATAAGCTTGTATCTTCTTGTAAAGAGTTTAACATTAAATCAATTTTTACACCATTTAAATCTCTAATCGAATTTTGAGCAAATTCTAAAACTATCTCATTATCTATTGCTGGAGTTGTATTTGGATTTAAAACTACATGTCCAACTCCACCAAGTAAGGCTTCATCTGAAATGGTTTTTATATTTTTTGCATTTAGATTTGAATCTTTAAGTGAGATATTTGTGTCAATCAAAGATGGAATAAAGTAAAAACCCTTAGCATCAATCATTTCTGAATCTGTTAAGTTTGAGCCAATCTCAACAATAACATTATTTTCTATACGAATATTAGCTTTTCTTTCGCCATTTACATCACAAATTATTGCGTTTGATATAACCATTATTTTAGTCCACCTTTGATATAATTTTAGTATTATAAATCATTAAGGCTTAGAATTGCGTTTTATTTATCTTTTTTTATTGATTTTTTTAGTTTTGATACAGCAGGAGATGGTAGTTCATGAAAATTTTAGTTAGTGCCTTAGAACACTCTGCAAATATACATCTGAAATCATTAAAAAAAGAGTTGAGTGAAGATGTCGAATTTATTGGAATTTTTGATAATGAACTTGGAACTCCAATCGTAGATTTAAGAAGTTTAGCGATTATGGGTTTTGTTGATGTTATAAAAAAGATACGATTTTTCTTTAAGCTAAATGCTCAAATGGTGGACTTGGCATGTGAAGTTGATAAGGTTTTACTGATAGATTCATCAGGATTTAATCTGCCACTTGCTAAAAAAATCAAGAAAAAATATCCAGATATTGAGATAATTTACTACATTTTACCTCAAGCGTGGGCATGGAAGAAAAAACGGATTCCAATTTTGACAAAAACTATTGATAAACTTTGTTCCATTTTACCTTTTGAAAAAGACTACTATCCTGAAAATGCTCCAATAACTTATGTTGGACACCCTTTACTTGACCAGATTCATGAGTTTAAAGATAAGTTAAATGATAAAATAGAAAATATACTTTTTATGCCAGGTAGTAGAAAAGGTGAAATTAGTAAGTTAATGCCAGTTTTTCATGAAGTTAGAGAAAAATTAAATGTAAAAGCTGTTATTGCAATCCCTGAGTATTTTACAAAAGATGAGATAATTGAAGTGTATGGAGATTTATCAAATTTTGAAGTAGTTTATGATTCTCATAAGGCTATTTTAGAGGCTGATTTTGCTTTTATTTGTAGTGGAACGGCTACTCTTGAAGCTTCTATCATAGGTACACCATTTATCTTGAGTTATATCGCTAAGTCATTTGATTATTTTATCGCTAGTAGGCTTGTAAAGTTAGATTATCTTGGACTTGGAAATATTATGTTTTCTAAGTTTAATGACAGAGCAATTCATCCAGAGTTTATACAAGATGATGTAAGTGCTGAAAATTTATTAGAATCTTTTAGTAATTTTAACAGAGATAATTTTTTAGATGATTCAAAAGCCCTGAGAGGCTATTTAGAAAATGGAAGTTCTAAAAATGTTGCTAGGATTATTGAAGCTTAAAACTTATTTAGATGCTTTAAAAACTTATCAGGTTCAACAAATCCAATAATAGTTTTTGATTTTAAAACTCTTGTGTTTTCATCAAAAAAGATAATCACCGGGGGGCCAAAAACTCCATACTTTTTACTAAGATTTTTATTTTCTTGGCTATTTTGTGTTAAATCTGCTTGAACTAAAACAAATTCAGAGAGTTTTGCTTTTACTTTTGCATCTTTAAATGTAAGCTCTTCTAACTCTTTACATGCAGTACACCAATCAGCATAAAAATCAAGCATAATTTTTTTACCTTGATTTTTAGCTATCACTTCGTCAAGTTCATCTAGTGAAGTTACTTTTATAAACTCCACATGCCGAGATTTAGTTTCAACTAAAGAGCTTACAGCTTGAGGTTTTAAAAACTCTAAAGGTTTAGCCATACTTGTTGAGCCTCCAAGAACACCCATTAAAAG
>JAGGWE010000230.1 GCA_021157665.1 Sulfurimonas sp. | reverse complement strand
TTTTTTTACTAACTTTTGATTTGCGAGTGAAAGCATCAAAGGATACAACTGCATATTTTCCTTAACAGCCCCATCAAGCCCAAGCTCACCAAAAACAAACCACTCACTCAAATCATCCTCTAAATAATCAAGTGCGATAAGCAAAGCGATACTCAAATCAAACTGCGAACCCTCTTTTTTTACATCACTTGGAGCAAGATTTATCGTAATTCTTTTAGGTGGAAAAGAAAAGTCATTGCTAAGAAGTGCCGACTTTGAGCGCTCTTTCGCCTCCGATATAGCAGTAGAAGCCATCCCCACAATTGAAAAAGAGGGCAAACCTTTGGTGAGAGTAGATTCTACATGAACAATTTTAGCATCAAGCCCTTGATATGTTGCACAGTTTACGGTTTTCATAACACTATCCTAAAAATCTAAAGGACTAATAACTTTAGCCTTATTCATTTCAGAAACTACATGTGTGTAAATCATAGTAGTTTCAACACTTTTATGACCAAGCAATTCTTGAATACTTCTCAAATCTATCCCTGCTTGAAGCAAATGAGTAGCATAAGAATGTCTAAAAATATGTGAGGTTACTCGTTTGTTTAGGTTTGCTTTTTGTGATGATTGTTTTATATTTCGTCCTAGTGTTTTTGGATGAACATGATGTCTTCTTGTGATTTCACTTCTGGGGTCTTTTGATACTTTTTTCATTGGAAATAGAAATTGCCATTTAGTTTCACTCTTGGCATGTGGGAATTTTTTTTCAAGCGCATAAGGGATAAAAACTGTACCAAATCCATCTTGTAAATCTTGCTTATGGATTTCACTTACAACTTCAACCTGCGATAATAACTGTTGTTTTAACTTAATGGGCAATGGCACAGTTCTATCTTTTAAAGACTTACTATCCCAAACATAAACTTTATCAAATCCAAAATCAATATCTTTAATCCTAAGATTTAAAACCTCGCTCATACGAAGACCACAACCATACATCAAATGGACCAATAAACTATACTCTTTATTAATACCTCCAAGTATTTTAAAAACTTCATCTTTTGTCAAAACAGTAGGTATATGTTTTCGCTCTTGAGCTCTTAGTGCTTGAATATTCCATGTACTCATATCAACACCCAACACCTCTTTATATAAAAATAAAACAGCACTAAAAGCTTGATTTTGAGTTGCTGGTGATACTTTATTTTTAACTGCTAAGCTTGTAAGATATTCTTCTATCTCTGCTTTTCCCATATCTATAGGATGCTTTTTATTGTGAAAGAAAATATAGCATTTTATCCAATGTATATAAGTTCTCTCAGTAGAGATACTGTAATGTTTAACTCTAATTTTTTCTCTAACAATATCAAGTAATTTCTTTTTAACTTCCATAATTTACACCTTTAGCTTAAGGGACATTTTGTCCTTTTAATGGGTTATTTTTAAAATAACGAAACACAATGTCCAAATAATAATAAATTTCACTACAAAAAGACATTTTATATTTAAGTATATTATTGAAAAAAAATAAAAACTTTTAGAAATATGTCATTTTGTCATATTTATAGTGATATTTATGGTTTTGAAGGGATATATTCTTTGTTCTGTTAATATTTAATCCCATATTTCTTTGTGCTATAATGTTCCTTGAATAAATAGTTATGAGTCTATCGTAAGCACCTTGCTTAAAGTTAGTTTTTGAAAACAAAAACAAGCTTAAAAAGAGAGTTTAAAAACCAACATGCCAAGAGCAAACTAAAAAGCCCTCTCAAAAAAGCCAAGAAAGTTCACTAAAAGCAAAAAGAGAAAACCCCTCAAAAACTAAACCGACTCACACAAAAACTGCTAGACCATAAAGCACATGCCATCATAACAAAGCATAGCAAGAAAATATGTTACCACAGCCGAAAATAACTCAACTTATTTGAAAACTTAGCTATCATATCAAACACAAAAGAGTTTGAGAACAAGGTAACATATTTTTGTACTCGACCGTTATCTTACAAGGGGAGAGTTATATAATGTCAAAAGATTTTATCATCTCAATAACTTCTATCTTAATTATAGTCGGAACTATTTTTGTCTTTCAAAATTCCTTCAAACCTTGGTTTCAATATGTATTTTCACATACATATGTTATTGCTATAGTATTTGACATTATATTATTTGGTGCATTAATAAACATCAAATATCAACTTTGCCTTAAACAGAATATCTTTCTTGTATTATTAGTTGTTTTATTAGCAATCGGCACAACAGTATTAGCATATTTATATGCATCATCTCGTTTAGTTCAAGGTAATATTTTTATTGTGTCAGGATATGTATTGTACATGTTAAACAAAATTAAAAGATAACAAAAACGAGGAGACCAATAATTTACCCTAGCGGGAAAATTATCGCTCACGACAACCGTTATGCTCAGTTTTTCAACTTATCTGAAAATTGAACACAGCTATATTTATATAGTGAGTTTAAAAGAGGAGATAAAATGTATAGAGTTTTTAAGAATAACTTTCTTGGTGACAGTTGCATAGAAACATTAGGTAGTATAGATTCTGCAATTGCGTTTGCAAAGTCTGAAAAGAAAAAAAACGGTGGATATTATTATGTTAAAGATAAGTCTGGAACTAAAGTTTGGAATACATAAAAAACTATTTCTCATTCCATATCTTTGATATGGAACATATACAAGTGCCGATTTAAAAAATGCTATAATACTCTAAATAAAATAGAGGTTTTAAAATGGCAATCATTTCAATGTTTTATGGCATCATTATCTCAATGTACTATTTTGATAATAGAAAACATAAACTCGCTCACATACATGTAAAATATCAAGGTGAACAAGCTATTTTTACCATTCCCGATGGAAAGATGCTTGAGGGTAATATGAAAACAAGCAAAAGAAAACTTGTTGAAGCTTGGATTGAAATTCATCAAGATGAGTTAGTGGCTGATTGGGAATTAGCAATTAATGGTGAAGAAATTTTCAAAATTGAACCTTTAAAATAGGAGTAAATAATGACACCAAATATTACAGATGTAAAAGTGCAAGATGACTATCAAATTTTACTTTCTTTTGAAAATGGAGAGATGAAAATATTTGATATGAAACCATATATTAATAAAGGTTTTTTCAAACAGCTGCAAGATAAAACTTACTTTAAAACAGTAAAACCCCATTTTAACTCTATCCAGTGGGCAAATGGTCAAGACTTATCCCCTGACACTTTGTACCTTGATAGCCACGCAGCATAACAAGTACGAGGAGACCAATAATTTACCCTAGCGGGAAAATTATTGCTCACGACAGTCGTTATGAGTCAAATTACACACTAATCTTGACAAGTAATGATATTTTAAAAAAAGGCTCGTTCATGTATAATTCTTCTTGATATAAAATAATACACCACAATACAAATATTTAAAATAAGGATTTACATGTTTTTAAAAAGTTTATATACGATAACTACTATTGCAATTTTATTTTCTGGTTGTGCAACCATGCAAAAAACAGAAACACATAAAGTTCCAATAAAAAATGAAATACAGATAAGTGAGACTTTAAAAGTCAAAAAAGATATCCCTAGTGGATTAAAAAGAAAAGTTGCAATTGGTCGATTTACAAATGAAACTAGATATGGTCAAAGTTTTTTTATTGATAAAAATAACGACAAAATTGGAAAACAAGCAATGGATATTTTATCCGCAAAACTATTTCAATCTGGAAGATTTATCATGCTTGAACGTGCAGATTTATCAAAGATAGAAAAAGAACTAAAAATGGGTAATCATGCTAAACTTGATAATTCGGCTGATTACTTAATTTTAGGTTCGATTACAGAATTTGGACGTAAAGAAACAAGTGATGTAGGTGTATTTAGTCGTGTTAAAAAACAAGAAGCATTTGCAAAAGTTCATATCAGAATTGTAGATGTTAGCACTGGATTAATTATTTATTCTGAAGAAGGAAAAGGTACATCTTTTAGTGAAGCAGGAACAGTAATGGGTGTTGGTGGAAAGGCTGGATATAACGGTCAGTTAAATGATAAAGCAATTGATGCGGCAATATCAGATTTAACTTCAAATATAATTGAGAATATGCTTGACAAGCCATGGAAAGGATACATCCTTGGTTACGAGGATGGAAGCTTAATAACATCAGGTGGAAAAAGTCAAAATATAAAAGTTGGTGATATATTTGATGTTTATAAAAAAGGGAAAAAAGTTAAAAATCCTCAAACAAATATGATGATCAGCCTTCCTGGGAAAAAAATTGCAACAATTAAAATAGAAGCAACAATGGGTGATACTCCAGATACAGAAGTTTCATTAGCTACAATTATAACTGGTGATTTAACAGAATATATAAAAAGTAAAGATTACTCTAAAATATATATTCAGGTAGGAGCAAAATAATGAAAAAAATAATCTTAACAATGGGCTTAATTGCTTCAATATTTTTATCAGGATGTGGATACAAAGAAGGAGTAGCAACGGCTACTCAAAAATCTTATTTGTATTTTACTGGCAATATCAATAATACTATGATTTCAATAGATAATGGAGATAAGTTTAGTGTACATGCTGGTAAAAATAACCAATATTTGGTTAAGCCAGGAAAACATCTAGTTGAAGTATATAGAGACAATACATTAATCATTAAAAGAAATATTTTTATTAGTGATGGTATTGCCAAAGAATTTGAGGTGCAATAATAATGAAAAATAATACGATAATAAGTTTATTAGCCATAACAGCTATTGGATTTGTAATGTCCGGTTGTGGTGCACAACCAAAACCTTTATATACATATGGTAACTACAGTGAAAGCTATTATGCATCAAAAAAAGATGTTGGTACCAATACAGCTTTGGAACTTCAAAAATCAATAGAATATGCTATTGAAAATGCAAATGAAAGCCGTTCGGGTAGAGTAGCACCAGGGATGTATGCGAATCTTGGTTACATATATCTAAAAAGTGGGAAAACTGATAAAGCTATAGAAAGTTTTAATAAAGAAAAATCTATATATCCTGAATCAGCTCACTTTATGGATAGAATGATTAAAAAAATAGAAGTAGCAGAAGGAAAACAAAATGATTAAGAAAAAATTAGTTGCCTATTTCACTTTAACAATCTTAATTTTAACATTTACAGGTTGTGGTCCTGCCTATATTACAAAAGGTGTAGCATTTCCAAAAATGTATGACCAACAGCCTAAATCATTATTAATCCTTCCTCCAATGAATGAGAGTACAGATGCAGAAGCTAAAGATTATTATATGACAACTACAGAAATGCCATTTGCACTAATGGGTTACTACACATTTCCAACTGAAATGGTTAACGATATAATGAAACAAGAAGGTATATACGACACAGAACTCCTGTATAAAATGCCATTAAATAAATATTATGAATATTTTGGTGCAGATGCTGTTTTATTTACTAAAATAAAAAAGTGGGATGTATCGTATATGGTACTTGCCTCCTCGTTAACTGTATCAATTGAAGCTAGAATTGTTTCTACAAAAACTTCTGAAGAATTATGGAAATATACGGGGACAGTAGTTGTAGATTTAAGTGGAGGAAATAGTGGTGGTGGACTTGCTGGCTTAATTGCAAAAGTAGTCGTTGCTGCAGTTAATACAGCAACAGCCGACTATGTTAAATATGCAAAAGTTGCTAATAATCGTATTATTTACACATTACCTGTTGGTCCATACAATGAATCTTATATGAAAGATCAAAGTGTTAAATTAATTGATCAAACTCAAAAAAAATAAAGTCAGTTCAGACAAATGACATCATAACAAATACTTGGAGAGAAATAAGTAGCCCAGCGGCGACTTATTTCTCAAGACGATCGTTGTATCTAAGTTTTAATGATTCCTAAAATTTAAATATGCCTATTTTACTAAATGGTGAAATTAAATTTAAGGAGTTATGTTATGGGTATATTTAACATAATTTGGTTCGTATTTTTTGGTTGGTGGCAAGCATTGTTCTTTTTAATTCTTGCAGCTTTATTCACTATAACTATAGTTGGAATACCTCTTGGAAAAGCATTATTGCAATTTGCTAAACTAAGTGCTTTTCCCTTTGGAAAAGAGATTATTAATGAAGAAAACCTTAAGGGTGAAGGTAGTGTTTCAGGAGCAAGAAGTATAGGAGGAACAATAGTAAACCTAATATGGCTTCCATTTGGAATAATTATGTCAATAATCTTTATTTGTTCTGGTATATTAGCATTTATTACTATAATCTTCATCCCAGTAGGTGTAGTTTATGTAAGAATGGGGAAATTCTTAATTTGGCCTATTGGAGCAAAAGTTGTTAGTAAGAAGCAGGCATATGCCTCAGCTGTTGCCAATGAATTAGAAAAAAGAAAATAAATAATGTCAATCGTGCAAGAAATAGATTTTAAAACAAAAAATGGTCTAATTGTAAAAGTACATATTGAAAAAATAGGTAATCAAGAATATTCTTATTATATCCATGCTGATAATACAGATGGTGCTTTTATTACATCTGTACCATTCGTATCTTCAACCGTAGAAGAATGCTTTAGAAAATTATTGAACAGTATTGAAAAAATAATATCAGTTC
>JAGGWE010000009.1 GCA_021157665.1 Sulfurimonas sp. | reverse complement strand
TTGACTTTGATGTTGAAATACTTTATGAAGATGATGATGTTTTAGTTATAAATAAACCAAGTGGCATTACAGTTCATCCTGCTCCAAGTGTTAAAGAAGCAACCTTAGTTGATTGGCTTAAACATAAAGGTATCAGACTCTCAACGATTAGTGGTGAAGAGCGACATGGAATAGTTCATAGACTTGATAAGGGTACTAGTGGAACAATGGTTGTAGCTAAAAACAATGAGGCACATGAGTTTTTATCACAGCAGCTTCAAGATAAAAGTATGGGTAGATATTATATAGCAGTTGTAACACCACCTTTAAAAGAGGATTTAACTACTATTGAGTGTAATATTGGAAGAAGTCAGCATAACCGTTTAAAAATGGCATCAATAGAAACTGGTAAATATGCAAAAACACTTTTTAGAACTTTACTTCCATCAAATGATGAAACAACGCAACTTATAGCTTGTAAATTATTTACTGGTAGAACTCATCAAATTCGTGTACATCTTGAGACTATAAATAGACATATACTTGGTGATCATATCTATGGATTAGCCCCAAAACAAGAGAAATCGGAACGAGTTTTGCTACATGCATACATAATATACTTTATTCATCCAACAACTAAAGAGAAGGTATCTTTTGTTGCAAAATTTGACGAAGTTATGAACAATTATATAGATAAAAAATTTAATTCGGAGCAGATTAATGAAGTTATGGAACCTAGTCACATTATTAACAGTTTCAATACTGACATTTAGTGGTTGTGTAGCTACAACACCAAAACCAAAAGATACAGCAGTTGTTGATTTAACGCTACCAGTTGTCACCCTTACTAAAAATGGGGTGTTTACTGATATGCAAGCTGTTGGATTTGAGTGGAATAGTTTAACAGATACTAGAGTTGAAGGTGTATATGTTTATAAACAAGCATTAGATAAAGAGGAAACAGAACCTAAATATTATGACACTGTAAAAAGTCGTTTTGTAACTCATTATGTTGATGATAATGTTAAACCCCAAACTCAATATAACTACTATTTTAAAACTTATTCAAAAGATTCTGAGTCTCAAGCAAGTAAAAGTGTTACAGTTAAGACGCTTCCTGTATTAGATTCTGTATCATGGATATATGTTGCTCAAGATATGCCAAGAAGTGCAAAAATTATTTGGAGACCACATACAAATCATATTGTTAAATCATATATTATTGAGAGAAAAACATTATCAGAAGATAGATGGAGTAAGTTAGAAACTATAAAAGGTAGATTGAACGCTGAATATATTGATACAGAATTAAAAGATAATTATGTATATAAATATAGAATTCGTGTTGAAACATATACAGATATTGTATCCAAACCTAGTGCAGAGGTTAAAGTTATTACAAAGGCATTGCCAAAGCAGATAGAAAATATTGTAGCAACAAAAGATTTACCTAAAAAAATCACAATAGTATGGGGTAAAACTGATATAGTTGATTTTATGCATTATAATATATATAGAGCAGAGCGTATAGATGGAAAATATCATTTAATAACTTCAGTAAAAACTAATCAATTTATTGATGAAGTAGAAGAGGATGGTAAAAATTATTTTTATAGAATTAGTGTCGTTGATAAAGATGAACTTGAAAGTAATTGTGATGTTAAATCTACTCATGGTAAAACTTTAGCAAGACCATTAACACCATCTATGGTTGAGGTTAGGATTGTAAATAATAATTTAGAGATTAGTTGGAATTCTAATGATTCTCGAGTTAAAAGTTATAGTGTTATAAAAAAAATATCAAGAAATTGGTTAAATGTATCTAGTGAAGAGTTTACGGATATTAAAGGTAGAACTTTTGTTGATACTGCAATTGAGCCAAATACAACATATTTTTATACTGTTTATAGTGTAGATAATTTTTCTATTAAATCAGAACCAAGTATAGAAGTTAAATTTACAACCTCTAAAACACAAGGTAAGAAGATAGTTTCAAAAGAGGCTGATATAGATGTTAAAAAATCCCCTTCTGATAATGGAAATACTAGTAGTGTAAATGCAATGGATGATTTTGATATGAGTGAGAACTAATGCCACATCTTCATATTGATAAATTTGAAACTATTAATTTCCCACAAGCAGTTGATGGCGTTAATTTTGATTTTATAGTAAAAAATGCAAATCATGATAAAGAGTTTTTAATCTCAACAACTGTTGAGAATGACAAGTTTTTTTTACTAGCAAAGTTAGATGAAAAGAAAAATCTATTAAAATCTGATAAATTAACAAGACCATCTTCAATACATAATGTACATAAAGCACTTTTAGCTTATTCAAAACTAGCTAAATTAGATGTTTTATCTTCTAATGTACCAGAACAAGAGAAAAATATTCATCTTCAAGAGGTTAATGCTCTTAAAGATATTAGCTATTTTGCTTCAAAGTTTCCAGATGCCAAAGATGTTAGAATTGAGATTGGTTTTGGTTCAGGTCGTCATCTTCTTCATCAAGCTGTAAATAATCCAGAGATACTTTTTATAGGTATAGAGATTCACAGACCATCTATTGAGCAAGTTCTTAAGCAAGTTGCTATTCAAAACTTAGAAAATTTACTTATTTTAGATTATGATGCTAGACTTTTTATGGAGTTAGTTCCATCAAATATTGTTGGTAAAATATATGTTCATTTTCCAGTTCCTTGGGATAAAAAACCACACAGAAGAGTTATATCTACAAGTTTTATTCAAGAGGCAAATAGAGTTTTAAGTGTTGGTGGAAAATTAGAACTTCGTACTGATAGTGAAAACTATTATGCTTATTCATATGAAACTTTTATAGCATTTAATAAAACTACACTGCATATAAATAAAAATAAAGATATTGCCATAAGTTCCAAATATGAAGATAGATGGAAGAAGATGGAAAAAAATATTTATGATGTAACGATGATAAATGAAGAAGAATCTAAAGAGTTATCTATTGAGGGTAATTTTGATTTTTCATCTGTAGAACTCCCACATG
>JAGGWE010000174.1 GCA_021157665.1 Sulfurimonas sp. | reverse complement strand
TTTAAAAACTACGATACTTCGTAGTTTAATAGATATAAGCTTAGATGTTCAAGATTTGGTTTTACATGAGCAGGAGATTTTAGTTCGAGTTCATGAATCGATAAAGCTTCCATTTTCAGATATTCACGTGCCATATATCTTAGAATTACATATTGAGTTAAATGGCTTGCTGGAATCTATTTGGAACTCTGAGGCATTGGATTTTTCAGAGCTACTTTTAAGTGCTAAAAAAGAGCAAGAAGAGAGTTTTTTAGGTGAGTTAAATGAGTTGGTTCTGGCATGTGGAAACTATGCTACGCTACTTCATTTTAGTGATGAAGAACTTCATCAAAAAGTGTATGAATTTTTAGTAGAGTTGATGCCAAAATCTTTGCTTATCACTCCTAAAATAGTTAGAAAAACAACACGAATTTTTATATACAATATTCAAGAACAGCTTGTGAAAAAACAGCGTCATGCACTTTTGGCTAGAACTATTCGAGATTTTAAAAATCTATTTCCTTTAGCTAGAGAGATGAGACGAAAACTGACTTTACATATCGGTCCTACAAATAGTGGTAAAACTTATCAGGCTATGAAAAGCTTAGAAGAGGCTGATACTGGTTACTATCTTGCACCACTAAGACTTCTTGCACTAGAGGGTTATGAGAACTTAAAAGAGCATGGGGTTAGTGCTTCGCTTATTACTGGTGAGGAGCAGATTTTAGATGAGGATGCAACACATATTAGTTCAACTATTGAGATGTTGAACTTTGAAGTTGATGTTGATGTTTGTGTTATTGATGAGGTTCAGATGATAGATGATAGGGACCGTGGTTGGGCATGGGCAAATGCTATTATTGGTTCACCTGCAAAAGAGATTATTATGACTGGTTCACCTAACTCTAAAGATGCAGTTGTGGCTCTTGCTGAGTATCTAGGTGAGGAGCTTGAGATTATAGAGTTTGAGAGAAAAAATCCACTTACACTTTTAGATACATCAACTAATCCTCAAGATGTTGAAGCAGGTACTGCTATAATCGCTTTTAGTAGAAAAGATGTTTTGAGATTAAAGCAAAATTTTTCAAGATTTTTTAGTGTAAGTGTTGTTTATGGAAACCTTTCACCAGAGGTAAGAAGAGAGGAAGCTAGAAGATTTAGAGAGGGTGAAACTGAAATTTTAATAGCAACAGATGCTATTGCAATGGGGATGAATTTGCCTATAAAAACTTTACTTTTCTCTAAGGCTGAGAAATTTGATGGAGTTTCACAAAGAAATTTATATCCATCAGAAGTTCATCAAATCTCTGGTAGAGCAGGAAGGTATGGGCTAAATGAAGAGGGTTTTGTAGGTGCTTTAAATCCAGAAACTTTAAAGATAGTAAAAAAGAATTTTTATAAAGCGGCGAAAACTATCACGATTCCATTTAAAGTTATGGCAAATATGGAACATATAAAACTTGTTGGGACTATTTTAGAGGAGAATTCTTTACTCGAGATTTTGAAATTTTTTGGTGATAATATGGAGTTTAATGGACCATTTCATGCTTCAAATTTAGATGATATGCTTGAAGCTGCTGAAATAGTTGATAAGTATGACTTAGATATTGCTACAAAATATCATTTGGCATGTGCACCCCTCACTTTAAAATCACCATATATTATCTCTGCATATGAGAGTTATATTGTCGCACTTCAAAACAAAGTTCCAGCTAGATATACTCCTCCTGTTCTTGTTGGGGAGTATGCTCAAACAACAGATGAACTTTTAAGAGCAGAGGATATGGTAAAAGAGATTTCATTATATTTGTGGCTTAGTTACAGGTTTAATGATTATTTTATAGATTCACAAAAAGCTCGTATATCAAGAGGTGTTTTAAATAAATTTATAGAGGAATCACTTCAACAAAGTCATTTTGTTCAAAGATGTCGTATTTGTAATGCCCCACTACCAGTAAACTCTAAGTATAATATTTGTCAATCATGTTTTAAGAAAAACTATACTAGAAATAATGGGAGAAGAGCTAGAAGATAAGTACCTCTTCTTAGCTATTAAACTCATTTATAGTAGTTTGCAGTGATTGTGCTATTTGAACTAGTTTGTCTAAATCAGATTCTATATCTTGTGCGCTTGTTCCATTTGCAGTAGATAAAGCCTCCATATCTGTAATATTTTTAATGATATTTTCTATCTCTATGGTCATAGTAAGGTTGTCTTCTTTAGCTTTATATGCTGCTTGGTTCGAGTTTTCCATAGCTTGTGAAGTTATATCAATTTTTTCTTCTACCTCGTTAGATATATCTGAAAGGTTTTCTATTTTTTTAGCATTTTGATTCATTTTGTCACTAACATCATTTACTGATTGAACGATAGTGCTGACACTCATATCTATCTCAGTTAAACTTTTTTGAGTTCTCTCTGCAAGTTTTCTTACCTCATCAGCAACAACAGCAAATCCTCGTCCATGCTCACCAGCTCTTGCTGCTTCAATAGCTGCATTTAAAGCTAGTAGATTAGTTTGTTCTGCTATATCTTTTATAACATTTAAAACATCTTTAACTTGATCAGCATTATTTTTTAGACCAGTTAGTTCCTCTGATAATTCATTTTCAACTTCAACAAAAGTGTTTACTTCTCCACCTAGCGAACTTAGTGATTCTTTTGCACTATTTAAATCATTGTTAGCATTTTCAACCATCTCTAAAGTATCTTCAGCAGTTTGATTAGCTTTAGTTAGTAGTTGTTTTATCGATTCACTTCTTTTTGCTGTTTTAGCAACTATCGCTTTTTCTTGTTCCGTAGATTCTGCGATAACATGACTTGAGAGTTGAATCTCTTTAGCTATAGATTCATTTTGTTGACCAAGTTCTTTAACATTATTAATCGTGCCTTGAACCATCTCTATAAAATTATTTACTTTGTTGGCGGCTTCACCAAACTCATTTCCAACAGTATATTTTAATCTTTTAGTTAAATCTTTATCCCCACTTACAAGTTCTGATGTTCTATCTTTTAGTGTTGCTAAAGGATTAAAAATCTCTTTAGTGAAAAATATAGAAGCCATAACAGCAAAAGCAATTATTATAATAATAAGAGCGATAAGAAGTATCATCTCTGTCTCAAGAATGTCATCATCTATTTTATCAAGAGAGACAACCAAATCCATTGCACCAAGTACATCTCCCTCTTTTGCATTATAGTGACATGTTAAACATTTTGTCTCTGCAACCATTGGAATTATTTTTCTAATTGTATGGTGGGAATTTTCATCTTTTTCAATTAGTTTTATATTTTTATTTTCTAGCACATCTATAACAAGTGGATTTGTAGTAAATGTTTCACCATCTCCATAAACTTCTAGAACTGCTTTTGATTTACTAATCTCTAAGGATTCTATCCCATCTATAGATTTGGCTGATTTAAAAGCATCCTCAACAACAAGTGGATCCCCCATCATCATGCTTCCAGTCATTGTTTGAAATATTGATTCACTAAGCATCGTAAGAGCTTGCTTAGTATTTTTATTTGAGAGTGAATGAAGAGTACTAGAAAGGTATGCATTTAGCCCAACTAATCCTAAAATACTTATTCCTATGATAGATACAATTACTTTTGATTTTACAGATACAAACATTTATTTTCCTCTTGCATAAATATAATTTTGAAAATATTATATCTAAAGATATTGTTTTTTAAATTAAAATTTGGGTAAATGTCATAGTTGAACTATCTAAAATTATATAAGATCCATATGGAAGCTGTACCTCAAATGTCTCCTTCATATGGGAGTTCTTTACAATACTAAGAAGAGTTTTTATAAATCCTGAATGGGTAACAATGAGAATATTGGGAGACTTTTGTGCTAGTATAGTTGTGTAAAAATATTGTTTAACTTGTTTTGTATATGCCTGAGTGCTTTCTCCATCTAAATCTGATATCCATTGTTCAAAGTTTTCATATTTTATACCCATTTTTTGAATCTCATCAAAGCTTTTTCCCTCGTGAATACCCCATGATTTTTCACGAAGTTTTTCACTAAAAATAGGTTTTGTTGTGTACTTAAAAGCATTTAAAGTTTCTCTTGCTCGTATGAGGTCAGAGCAGTAGATTTTATCAAATTTTTCATCTTTTAATTTGAATGCTAGTTTTTTTGCTTGAAGTTTTCCATTTTGAGAGAGAGGAATATCTATATGCCCATTATATTTGCCTTGATACTCCTCTATAACTTCAGCATGTCTAACAAGTGTTATTTTCATGAAAAGTTACTAATGATTATGTAGTTTAGTAAAACCAACTCTGTTATTTCAATAATAAAGCCATAAATATCACCGTTTAAACCACCTAATCTTGAGGTAAAAAATTTAGCTAAGATGATTAAAACTAAAATAGATACTAAAATCATTGAGGTAAAAGAGAAAAAATAGGCTAATATTAGAGAGTAGAAAATAGCTATTGCAAGATATTTAAAACTAAGTTCTTTTTTAATAAGAGTTGTAACTCCACTGCTGATATAGTTATAAAAATAGATACCAATCATAGCATTTAGTCGAGAAAACATTAAGATAATCGGAAGAAGATAGTAGGCCTCAAAGTGGATGACAGAGGATAATTTTAAAACTAAAAAAACTATGCTAAATATCATCCCCATCCCACCAACATGAGAATCTTTCATAACTTCTAGTGCTTTGTCTTTGTTTACAAAAAGTCCATCAACGGTGTCGCTAAAACCATCAAGATGTAAAGCACCAGTGAGTAAAACCCACATGCCAAAGATGATAACAGCTTCATGGGTACTTGGCATGTGGTTTTGTAAAAGTAGATGAGTTAAAAATAAAATTGAACCTAAAATAAATCCAACAAGAGGGTAAAACATTGCAGAATAGCCATTTATCCCTCTAAAAAAATCATGGATTTTAAACAATGGAATGATACTTAGCATATTAAATGCGAGAGCGAAGCCTTTTAGTAGTTTAAGCACAAAATTACCTTTTTTTAAATTATAGCAAAATTAAAATACCAATTATTGTTTGTTATAACATACAATTTACTATATAATTGTTTTTTTTAGTAGTGAAATAGCATCTGTTCTAAGTGGTAGATACACTTAATTGTGGATGCGATGGCTTGCCTTCGCTTTGTGCTTATCTTTGCCGAAGGCAAGCCATCGGTTCCTATAAGGCTTGAAATTATTTCATTTTATTTTCACACTTATTCCAGCAACAGTGTTATACACCTCTTGGCATGTGGATGCTAAGAGTTGAGCGATTCTGCCATTTATATCTACAAATTTTCTTACAAGTGCATTGTCACTAACAACAGAGCAACTAACATCATTTATAACAAACACAATATCCACATGCCGTAATGATAACTCTTTGATTTGATTAATCATATCTTCTTCGCTAAAATCGTGATAAAGCATATTGTTTATCCACATGCTAACACACTCTACTAAGATGATACTATCTTGGTTTTTAATTACTTTTGATAGTTGGAGTGATTCTTCAATAGTTATAAATTTATTGCCTCTTTGAGTTTGATGTTTTTTAACTTTCATACTCATCTCATCATCAAAAAATTCAGTAGTAGCAAGATAAAAAGGCTTTTTTTGTGAGTGTTTTAGAACATACTCTTCTGCATTTTTACTTTTGCCACTTTTGATACCACCTATAAAAAGAGCTTTCATGGAGAGGTACTTACATACTATATATGATAAGTTCTATTGCATCTAAAACTTCATCATTTGTTAGCTTGTTTGTTGTTGCATAAGCTAGAGATGCTCCTGCTCCAACACCCTCTTTTGCCTCACCATCATCATATTTTTTTAAGATAGGAATCTCAGTGTTTGCAAAACTAAATTCAGTATATATGGCATGTGGAGTGTAACTTAAATGTGAGAGTAGATGTTTTATATCGGCATTTTTATCTTTAGCTACCCATGCCGTTGTTGCAAGAGTGATGTTATCTGGTTTTAGTCTCATCAAAACATCTTCTCTTAATTTATCTGCTATTAGTAAACAAGCTGCCATCTGTGTTCCACCAGCTAAAACAACATGAAATCTTCTACTAGCTTCAAGTAAAAATCCAGCACAAAAAATCAGCATATTATCACTTACAATAGATAACTTTTCAAAGTTACTCATCTCATCATTTATAAGTGAGAGGGCTTTTTTTATAGTTTGTGTTTTTATATCGTTTGGAGCATCTGAAAAACTAGATGAAAAATCATTTTCACAATCATAGCCAAGAGCTAAACACGAAGCTGTTGCAGTTGTAGTTCCACTAGGGGTAGATTCTCCCAAAACCAGATAATTTCCCTTTAACTCGTAACTTCTTCCACATGCCATACCCTTAGCAAAAATCTCTTTAGCATCGATATTAGCACCATTTGTAATGGACTCTGAGGGTAAAATATTAAAATCATGGCATGTGGAGTTTTGAGGTTTTGTCTCTAATCCTAAGTCTAAAATCTCGATAGAACTAAATCGGTTTAAGTTATGAATTGCTCTTGTAATAAGAGCAGGACTAGGGATGCCTGATGGTGTTTCAGCTAGTTCACTCAAAGAAAATACTTTTTCATTTATGATAAATTCAGCATCAAGGGTAGGTGTCAGTGGGATTTTGTTTGGAATACCTGCTTGAGTTATCCCCTTAATTTCGCAAGTTTTTGTTACGCTACCTGCAAGTAAAAAATCAGCCTTACCTTCGGGAAGAGAATCTTTTTTGTTTGTAAAAATATTATATGTTTTCATAATTAATTCTTTTTAGAAAGTTTACCTAAATTTAGAGCATTTTTAACATCATTTTGTGTTATAACTTCTCTACCCTCTCCAAACTTTGGTTTATGTTTTACTTTACCAAAGTAAGAGGTGTCTCCACCAAGTTTAACACCAATTGCTAAAGCCATTGCCGTTATCGGGTGACCTGCATTTGGACTATCATGTTTTTTACCATCTTTATAAAATGCAAAGATATTTTTTTGTTTTGAGAGTATCATGATTAAAATAGCTGTGATTCTTGATGGGATATAGTTTGCAATATCATCTAAAATCGCAGCAGTTTTTCCATAGTTTTCATACTTTTCATTTTTGTATCCAACCATAGAATCCATAGTATTTATAGCCTTGTAGAGAATAATCCCAGGAAGTCCAAAAAGTATAAGATAAAAAATAGGTGCTACAACCCCATCGCTAAGGTTTTCAGCATAAGTCTCGATAGCAGCTTTATAGATGTCACTCTCATTCATATCTTGCGTATCACGACTAACTAACATAGAGATGGCTTGTTTTTTGTCCTTTGCTGTTAGTATATCCTTTACACAATCATAAAGCATACGATGAGCAATAAACATAGAGGCGATGAGCGATGAGATGGCAATGCTAAAAAAAGAGTTTAGATACTCCAAGCATAGATGAAGAGTGATAGAGAATAAACCAACACTAAACAAGATAAATATAAGAAGTAAAATACCTCTTAAAATAGTGTCTTTATAAAAGTTATCTTCAAAAAAAGTTATCATCTTACCTATTAAAATAACTGGATGTTTTACTGGAAACTCTCCA
>JAGGWE010000008.1 GCA_021157665.1 Sulfurimonas sp. | reverse complement strand
TTTAATCTCTTCCGTTGAGAACACTTTTGGAAGTTTTGCTAACTCTGCATCTAAGTCAATTCCATCGTGGATTAATTCTAACATTCTAAGGGTTGCATAGATTGCATCATCATAACCAAAGTAGCGATTTTTGAAAAATACATGTCCTGAAACTTCACATGCTAAGTCAGCACCTGTTTCTTTCATTTTTACCTTTAGATTTGAGTGTCCAGTTTTGTACATGATAGCTTTACAACCACGACGAGTAAGTTCATCGTACATAACTTGAGAACATTTAACTTCACCAATAACAGTTGGCTTATCCATTTTCATAGAGTATAAAAGAGCCATCATATCGCCCTTGATATTGTTCTTATGAGTCAAAACTGCGATTCTATCTGCATCACCATCGTAGGCAAAAGCTATGTCATTACCATCTGCTAAAAGTTTTTTAACATCTTGTAAATTATGCTCATCTGATGGGTCTGGATGATGATTTGGAAAAGTTCCATCTGGTTCAATATATAAACCTGTTGTTTTAAGTTCTAAACGAGAGAAAATATCTTCAGTAACAACACCCGCTACACCATTTCCACAATCATAAGCGATTTTAGTATCCATCCCTTTTAAGTGTTGAAATTCTCCAACAATAAAGTCAACATATTTTGTAACTGCGTCTATCTCAGTGACTTCACGACTCTTGGCATGTGGGATTGAATCCATAGCTTCACATTCACGACCAAGAGCATAAATATCATCACTAAAAAAAGGTGCTTTATCAACTGTAATTTTAAAACCATTATACTCACTAGGGTTATGTGAACCAGTAATCATAACAGAAGCATCAGGAGTAATCCCATCCCAGTCTTGATAATTAGTAAAATAGTTAACAGGAGTAGGTACAAGCCCCATCCCTAGAACTTTTTTACCACCAGCATTAAGTCCAGCTACAAGATATTCAAAAAGGATAGGCGAGTGACTTCTAGCATCATAACCAACCGCTACATATTCACCTTTGATTTTTGAAGCCAATACATAACCGATACGAGTTACACTCTGCTCATTTAACTCTTTCTCGTAGATTCCTCTTATGTCGTATTCTCTGTAGATGCTCATTGTATTTCCTTGATTGCTATGTAATATTATTGATGACATTATACATAAAAATAATATTAATACATCTCTTATGAATTTTCGATATAATTAGATTAATTTAACAAAGTGAAGAAAACTATGACTTTTGAACCATATCCATTTGAAAAACTAAATAATTTGTTGCGAAATGTTACACCAAATTCTGAGTATAAATCTTCTGTTTTAACTATTGGTGAACCTCAGTTTGAGACACCTCAGTTTATTCAGGATTCGTTATCTAAAAATACTGATTTATTAAGAAAGTATCCTAAAACTTCTGGTGAAGTAAATCTTAGAGAGGCTCAAAGAGAGTTTTTTAAAAAGAGATTTAATACTGAATTAAGTGATGCTCAAATCATTCCAACTTTTGGAACTCGTGAGGTTCTTTTTAACTTTCCTCAGTTTTTACTTTTTGATGTAAAAGAGCCAGTTATGGCATTTACAAACCCTTTTTATCAGATTTATGAGGGGGCAGCCATTGCTACTCGTTCTAAAACAATTCATCTAAATCTTACAGAGGAAAATAACTTCAAACCTGAGATAGATGAAGAGCAACTCTCGGCATGTGACTTAGTGATTTTAAACTTTCCGAACAACCCAACTTCATCGGTTTTAACATTAGATGAGTTAGGTGAGTGGGTTTTTCTAGCCCTTAAACATGATTTTGTTTTACTAAATGATGAGTGTTACAGCGAGATTTATACAGACAAGCCAATCCCTTCACTTTTAGAAGCATCTTGGCATGTGGGAAATACAACATTTAAAAATATGTTAGTGATTAATTCTATCTCAAAACGCTCATCTGCACCTGGACTTAGAAATGGTTTTATCGCAGGTGATGAGAAAATTTTAAAAGAGTATATGAAGTATAGAACTTATATTGGTTGTGCTTCACCTATACCGCTTCAAAGTGCAGCAGCAGCAGCTTGGTTAGATGAGGCTCATGTTGAGGTTTCTCGTAAAATTTATAAAAAGAACTTTGAAATAGCAAAAGAGATTTTAGGTACAGATATTCCACATGCCACATTTTATATCTGGATGAAAGTTCCACATGCCATAGATTTTACAGTAAGACTTTATGAAAAGTACAATGTAAAAGTTTTACCAGGGGAATTTTTAGCAAGAGAAGATGCAAAAGGTGAAAATCCTGGGAAAGATTACATCAGAATTGCACTGGTAGAAAATGAAGAAAAAACAAAAGAAGCATTAAGTAGAATCAAGGAGTGTTTAGGTGAGTAAAATAGAGGAACTAAAAACAAAAGTTTTAAAGGCACAACAAGATTCGGATATAGCATCACTTTATGTTTTAGAACAAGAGGCTCATGAAGCTTTTGATGAGGAGACACTTCAAGGTTTTTATGCAAATATTCTTGATATGGCATTAGAAAAGTTGACTGAAACACTTGAAAGCCATAGAAAAATGGATATGAGTGAAGTTCAAGATTTTGCTACAACTAGAGCTTTATATGAATATGCAATGGAGCATTATAGTGCTGGAGCGATTAAAGATGCTTCTGCTTTGTTTGAAGTTTTAAGCGGAATGACAAATGATGATAAATTTTCATGGGCATTAAAACTTCATTGGATGGCTTCTGCTGAAAATATATCTTTAGAAGATTTTTTAGAAAATATTGCAGATATAGAACTTACTCAACAAAAAGGAACTTTTTACATAAGTAGCTTTAAAAAAGAGGCACAAAAATTGCTGGATAACTCCCAAAGTAAGGGGGAATAATATATTGAAGATACACTTTATTGGAATTGGTGGTATAGGTATTTCTGGACTTGCTCAGTATATGCACTTTAGGGGGCATGAAGTAAGTGGTTCTGATATTTCTGATTCTTTAATTACTAAAAAACTCCGAAAAATGGGAATAACTGTATGTGTTCCACATGCCAAGTCTGCTATAACTAATCAAGATTTAGTAGTTCATTCTGCAATTATTCGCCCTGATAATCCAGAAGTAGTTGAAGCTAAAGCAAAAGGTATTGAAGTTCTTGCTCGTAGAGAAGCACTTTTACGCATACTTGATGATAGAAAAGTTTATGCTGTTGCTGGTGCTCATGGTAAGAGTACAACTACTGCAATTTTAACTGCTATTATGAATGGTTCAGCTATCATTGGTGCAGAATCAAAAGCTTTTGGTTCAAATGTTAGATATGATGAAACGACAGATACAATGCTTTTTGAAGCAGATGAATCTGATGGAAGTTTTTTAAACTCAAATCCTCACTGTGCTATTGTTATAAATGCAGAGCCAGAGCATATGGAATATTATGACTATAACTACGAACTTTTTTATGACTCATACAAAACTTTTATAAACTCTGCACCTTGTAGAGTCTTAAATGCTGAAGATGAATTTTTATCAACTCTAAAAAAAGAGGTTGAAGCAAATTGGCTTTATCCAAGTAAAGAGATTTCAGATATTGAGTTTATTCTTATAAATAATGAGCCTTATACTAGATTTACACTAAGAGACTTAGGTAGTTTTGATGTTTGGGGATTTGGTAAACATATCGCTCTTGATGCTTCACTAGCAATCTTAGCAGCAAATGAGTCTATGGATATAGAAGAGATTAGAGAAAATATTTTGACTTTTAAAGGTATCAAGAAAAGATTTGATATTGTTGGTGCTGAAGATAATCGTGTTATTATTGATGATTATGGGCATCATCCAACTGAAATTAAAGCAACTTTTGAGTCTGTAAAAGAGTATGCTACTTTAAAAGGTTTTGACAAAATAACAGCTATTTGGCAACCACATAAATATTCTCGTACTATAGATAATTTAGATGAATTTATAAAATGTTTTGATGGTGTACAAGAATTGATTATACTTCCTGTATGGGCTGCTGGTGAAAAACCTAGAGATATTGACTTTGAAAAAGAGTTTGAGAGATATAATTTAACAATGGCAGATAAAATTAAAAGAGCAAACAATACAATTACAGTTATAAAAGATGAAAAAGATTTAGAAGTATTAGATAAAGGCTTAATCATCGGTTTTGGTGCTGGTGATATTACTTATCAAATTAGAGGAACTATTTAGTGGCTTATTTAGCAGGGATTATAGTTGTAAGTTTTTTCTTTTTAGCTTTACACTATTTTACAGAACTTACTTCACAACAAAAATTGATTATCTCATCTGTAATTTTAGCTATTATTTTGAGTGCAATTGGATATAACACTTATACATCATCTCAAAGAGATAAAATGATGAATATAGTTATAAAATTTAAACAAAATAAAACTATAATATGTAATGGTATTGATGTTAACAATTCCAATTATACTTTAAGCGTAGGTACTTATACTTTTATAGGTAAGGAAAATACTCCTAATTATGGACAGATGATTAGTGTTTCAAGTTGTGAGTAAAAAATTTAATAAAGGAAGAAAAATGAAAATAGCATTATCAATGGTTTTAGCACTTTTTTTAGTTGGATGTGGTGAAACAAGTAAACAAGATGTACAAAAATCTGAGCCTAAGCAGGTTGTGGTTGAAGAAGTAAAGGCTGAAACACCAAAGATTGAAGAGGTAAAAGAGGTAGTAAAAGAAGTTGTTGTTGAAGTAGAAAAGGTAGTTAAAGAAGTTGTTACTCAAGAGTTAGCAAAAATAATAGATGCTAAAGCTATTTTTACTGCTTGTGCTGGTTGTCATGGTAAAAGTGGTGAAAAAATTGCACTTGGAAAATCAAAAATTATTCAAGCTTGGTCAGTTGAAAAACTAACAAATGCATTAAATGGTTATAAAGACGGAACTTATGGTGGGGCTATGAAAGGTCTTATGAAAGGTCAAGTATCAAAACTTAATGCTGATGAGATTAAAGCAGTTTCAGAGTATATCTCTAAACTATAGTTTTTTTGCCTAAGTCTTTATGACTTTGGCAATCCAAACTTCTGAGTAACTAACTCCCCTTCATCGTTAAAAAATAGATAATAAAGAAAATCTTTTTTAACTTTTAATCCTGCTAAAAATCTAAGTGCTAAATTTGCTTGAAGTGAAGCTATATGCATAACCATAGGTGCTGCAATTCCTGCTGGAGTTTTATTTATTATCTTAAAAGCATCAGAGAATGATGATTCATCTATAAAAGCTATCTGACCATGAAAAGCTTCAACACTTCCATAAAGCCAAGGAAGATTTTTAGTCTTAGCATAAGTGTTTATGTCTCCTCTAGTTGGAAGATTATCTGTTGCATCAATAATTAAGTCAACCTCTATATCTTTGTCAGCCCAAGTATTAAAATCGCACTCATGTGCAATAGCTTTTACAAAAGGGCATCTTTGCTCAATAATTTGTGCATTTACAACAGCCTTGTTCTTGCCTTCATCACCAGTTTTAAAAGCAATTTGTCTGTGGATGTTATGATGACTTACTTCATCAAAATCAATCATATGTATCTCACCAATACCACTAGCACCAAGTGCATATGCTAAAGATGAACCAAGTCCACCAGAGCCAATAATAGCGATTTTTTTAGTTGATAAAAGTGTTTGTGTATCTTCTCCCCAAAGTTGAACTTGACGGTGGAAATATTTCATCATGATAGTAAATTCCTTTTATTAACTGCTTCTTTAAATCCCCAAAATTTTCTTGCTTGGATCACCTCTGTATGATTCATATCTACTATCATAAGCTCTTCTCGATTACCTAAATGTTCTATGATTTCGCCATTTGGAGAGGCTAAAAGTGAATCACCGTAAAATTCCCACATGCCATCTTTATCTTGATACTCACCGATACGATTTGCTCTTAAAATATAACAGTTATGAGTAAATGCACGAGTAGTTATTAGATTTTTCCATCTCTCAAAAGAATCAAAAGTGGATACACTTGGAAGTAAAATACAGTCAATATTTTTGTTATCAAGTTTAGAAAATAGTTCATCAAAATGAAGTTCAAATCCACTCATAAGTGCAAATTTAAATCCATCTATTTTAAAAACCAATGGAGATTCTAAGGATTTTATTTCATTATCAAAAAACTTTTCTTCATTCCAATGAGAGTAATTGATTAAAAGTTGTTGTTGATAATATGAGGTGGAAGAGGGTGAAAATTTTGCAATAGTTTTAAATATTTGTTTCTTTTTAACTAAAATAAGTGGTGCAATTATTGTCATGTTATAAGTTGAAGATAACTCTTTTAAAATTTTAGTTTGATGAGTTGCTTGTTCTTTTATCATTGCAATTGACATAGTTTGAAGTTCTCTAAAAAATGGGTTTAAAATATACTCTCCAAGAACTAAAACTTTTACACTTTGCTTTTGTGCGACACGAATATAGTTAAAAAGTTTTGTAGAACTCATCCCCTGTGAGTTTAGTTGAAGAACTGCTACTCTCATTTTTAAGATGCTTTTATTTCATTTATTTTTAATTGTGCATCTTCTAAGATTTTTTGTGCATCTTGAAGTTCTTTCATCCCTTTTTCATAAGCTTTAACACTATCTTGAAGTGTGATTTCTGGATTCATTAGTATTTCAAGTGTTTTTTTTGCACCATCTAGTTTTGTTTCAAAATTACCTTTAGCCATCAAGTACCCCTTTTATATATTTATCAAATTTTTCTAACTCAACCAAAAAGGCATCATGACCATAACCACTATCAATATCAATATAGTTATGTTTAGTATTTCCAACTTTATCTAAAGCTTCATCAATAACTTTCATCTCTTTATTTTTAAATAAAAGATCATCTTTAAAACTAATCAAATGAAGTTCTGACTGAACTTTTCTCATCGCTTCTTCTAGGTTGTCAAAACCACGAGAAAGATCAAAAATATTTATCGCTTTTGTGATGTAAAGATAAGCTAAAGGGTCAAACCATTTAGTGAAATTATAACCATTATATTCTAGGTAAGATTCAACTTGAAATTTACCAAAAAGTTCATAAAGTCCATCTGTTGCTTTATATTCTCTTCCAAATTTATTTTGCATTGATTCATGGGATAAAAAACTAATATGTCCAGCCATTCTACCTACTGCCATACCAGATAATCCATTTTCAGCTATAACTTCTGGATCATAATATCCTTGTTTAAAATCTGGATCTTTAAGAATTGAATCTTGGGCTACTTTGTTAAAAGCGATAGCCCAAGGTTGAGTTGCATAAGTTGCAGCCATTGAGATGATTTTTTGTGCAAAGTTAGGGTAGTGAATGGAAAACTGAAGTGCTTGCATACCACCCATAGAACCACCAACTATCGCATAAACTCTATGAATATCTAGTCTATCAAAAAGAATTCTTTGAGCTTTAACCATATCTTTTATTGTAACTACTGGAAATTTATAACGGTAATGGTCATGATGAGGATGTTGCATACTCATAGGTCCAGTTGAACCAAAACAAGAACCGATAACATTAGAGCAAATTACAAAATATTTATCTGTGTCGATAGCTTTACCTGAACCGATAAGTCCATTCCACCAACCAGCTTTAGTCTCACCCTCATAAACACCTGCAGCATGATGAGAACCGGTAAGTGCATGACAAACTACAATCACATTACTTTTGTCTTCATTGAGTTCACCATAAGTCTCATAGGCAATATCATAAGGTTCTAAAATACGACCACTCTCTAAGTAGAGAGGATTTGTAAAATG
>JAGGWE010000066.1 GCA_021157665.1 Sulfurimonas sp. | reverse complement strand
TGCATCAGCTTCAATCGTTACTGCATCTGCCTTACCTTTAGCTTCAATTCTTGCTTTTTGAGCCATACCTTCTGCTTCAGCTGCTCTTTTTAATGCTTCTTGTTTAACACGCTGAACATCTTGTTCTGCTTTTTGAACCTCTTGCTTAGCAATCTGAACACGCTCAATTTGATCTTTTACTTTTTGAGGTAAAACAATATCACGAAGTTGAACTGATTGTAAAACTGCAGGAGAATTTTTAAGTGAACTAACACTTTCTCTAATTCCTTTTTCAATCTCAGCTCCAAGCTCATTTCTCATCTGTGTTAATGCCTCAGCATCATACTTACCAATTACATTACGAACAACATCTCTTACAACAGGGTTTATAATTTTATCTTCCCAAGAAAATCCCCAGTTAGAGATTGTTTGAGCTGCAAATTGTGAATTTAATCTATACTGAACTGTAAGTTCTATAGAAACTGGTAAAGAACGCTTATCAAGAACGGTTACTGCTGGTTTAGCAATAATACCAGACGCTCCAGTATTTGTTTCGATACGAGAAGCATAGTTAATAATACGAACTTTTGTATCAACAACATAAACTTTCTGAATAACTGGAACTATAAAATGTAATCCAGGAAGTAAAGATTGGTCTTGATATTTACCATTAGTGCTTAAAATACCCCTTTGTCCCTCTTCAATAATAGTAAAAGGTTTTGCTAAAACAAGCATAATCACTATCGCCACAAGAAAGTAAACTAAACCTGCTTTTCCACCACCAAAATTTAAATCAATTTTTGGAAACTCTGGACCTTTACCTCCGCCATTTCCACCACCTGAACCACCAGTAGATTTTTTACCAAATCCACCTTCACTTTTTTTCTTGTTAAAATAATCATTCATATCTGATGCCATTAATATATTCTCCTCTTTCATTTATTTTCCTAATCTATATAAGTTAAGTAATGCTCATATTTAGCATTTCTACCAAATACAATATCAAAGTAAGTGCTTTGAATTTTTTCTGTCATCTCACCACGAGAACCACAACCAATCTCTCTTGCATCAACCATCGCAACTGGAGTAATCTCAGCAGCTGTTCCTGTTAAAAATGCTTCATCTGCCACATAAACCTCTTCACGAGTTATACGACGACGAGTTACTTTGATACCAAAATCTTCAGCCATCTCTATAACCATTTTTTGAGTGATAGATTCTAAAGAATTATCATTTGGTGGAGTGATTAGCTCTCCATTTTTAACCATGAAGAAACATGCACCAGAAGCTTCTGCCACATAACCTTGATCATCTAAAAGAAGTGCTTCATCATAACCACAATCAATAGCTTCATACTTAGCCATTTGAGAATTAAGATAATTTGCAGATGCTTTAGCTTTACCCATATTTGAAGTATTAGCTGGTCTTGTCATAGAAGCAATTTTAAGTTTGATTCCTTTTTCAAGCCCCTCTTCACCAAGATAAGCACCCCACTCCCAAGCAGACATTACAGTTTCAACTGGTGCATCTTTATGATAAACACCCATAACTCCATAACCTAAAAATGCGAATGGACGAATATAAATATTATCACCCGTAAATTCATTTTTTCTTACAAGTTCAATTTGTGCTTTATTCATCTCTTCAACAGAATAAGGTATATCAATTAAAGTCATTTTAGCAGACTCTTTTAATCTTACTGTATGCTCATTTAAACGAAAAATTGCATAACCTTTTGCTGTTTTATAAGCTTTAGTTCCCTCAATTACACCATTTCCATAGTGAAGTGTATGTGAGAGTACATGCACTTTAGCATCTTCCCAAGCTACAAACTCTCCATTCATCCAAATATACTTGGCTGCGTCCATTAAATCTCCAATAGTTGTTACTTTTTATAATTTTGTATTTTATCTAAAATGCTGTTTATAATACATTAATGATATTTTAAGTATAAATTTAAACTAAAATTTTATAAATAAAACTATTCTTAAGTATTTTCATATATAATAAAAATTATAAATAAATTCGATGAAAAGGGACAAATTTGTCAAATCAAAAAAAAGTTACTAATAATTATATTTCAGAACAAGAAGCAGCTAACAATATTATAGATGCAAGAGAAGCGATTACTTCAGCAGAAGAAGCTGAAGAACTTTCAAAAATAGAAGCAATATATGAAGAAGAACATTCTACTGAAAATGAAAAACAATCTTCTAGCTCAAAAGAGGAAGTTAAAAAATTTGTAAAAGAGGAAAAAATCTCTTCAGAGCATGTTTATGCTAAATATGAAGATATAGATAAAGATCAATTACAAAAAGATTTAGAAGCAATTAAAGCTGATCTGGGTCCAGTAGGTCAAGAGGATTTCCAACACCTTTTAAAATTAGAGAGATGGGGAAGAGCTTTTACGATTTCAGGCTTTTTTATGATTTATGTAGTAACTGCACTTGAAGTTTCTATCGGTTTAAGTACATTTGGCTTTTGGACACTTGGACTTATTGCAGCTATTCTAATAGGTATCGGTAATACCACAAGATGGGCAGATGTTGCTCACCCTATTTTACATGGAGCATATGATAAAGTTCCAAATATCCCTAAGCAATACACAAAATCTGGATTTGCAAGAGGAAACAGAAGATATATTGATTGGTTAGACTGGATTAAACCTGAAGCCTGGGAATATGAACATAACATTATGCACCACTATCACCTAGGTGAAGATGATGATCCAGATAATGTTGAAAGAAATATGCAATGGTTAATCAAATCTAAAACTCCTATGTTTTTAAGAAGATTATTTATTTATATTTTTGCTATGACTTGGAAATTTACTTACTATGCTCCAAACACATTAAGAATTTTAGAAAATAAAGAGAGAAGAAAAAGAAGAGAACCAGAATTAAAAGATTATGAGATGTCTCCATTTACAAAAAATGGTGCTGAACTATGGAAAAACTACTATTTACCTTATGGTTTAGTTAAATTTGTTGCCCTTCCTCTTCTATTCTTACCTTTAGGTACTGAAGCTGTTTGGAGCGCTTTTATCATTCTTTTAATAGCTGAAGCTTATGCTAATCTTCACTCATTCTTAGTTATTGTACCAAATCACTCAGCTGGAGATATTTACCAATTTTCTGAGCCACATAAATCTCAAGGTGAGTTTTACCTAAGACAGATTATGGGTAGTGTAAACTACAATACTGGTTCAGACTGGATAGATTTCTTACATGGTTTTTTAAACTACCAGATAGAACATCATCTATTTCCAAATATTCCACATAGTTACTATCAAAAAATGCAACCTCGTGTAAAAGAAGTTTGTAAAAAACATAACTTAGAATACAGACAAGAAAGTGTTTTTAAAAGAATTGCTATGACTATTGATTTAATGATTGGAAAAACTAAACTTCTTAAAGTGAATGGGATTTAATATCCCTTTCCATTCTAATTAGTTACTAAATATTACAATTTATTTCCTTCCCCTCTATTTTTAACAATAATGACATTAATATGTCATTATGCTGTGCTATACTTATCAACAATATTAAAATTCATTATATGTAAGGATACTAAATGTTTGGTCAAAGCAATAAAAAAATTCTAAATGAAAATCAAGAACTTAAATCAAGAATAAAAATCTTAGAAGATGAGGTTCTAGTTCTAAAAAATGAAAATGCAGATTATGCTGCTCAAAAAGACAAGGTAAACGATATTGTCCAAGAGAACAAGCTAAAAAATGCTTTAACTCAAAACCTTACAAATGGCTGTATTGACAATATAGGCTTTGTACAAAAAGAGATAGAAGCTAATATGGAAAAACAAGAAGAGATTAAC
>JAGGWE010000147.1 GCA_021157665.1 Sulfurimonas sp. | reverse complement strand
TCACCTAAAGCATCTTTAAACTCTTTTGCTAAACCTTCATAAGTTTTTGCAACTTCCTCTTCAGCTTTCTTTTCCTCTTCAGTTTCTTCAAACTTAGCATCAGCAACAGGAACAAGTTTATACTCTTTATACTCAGTTACCATTGGGAAAATAATAGTATCAACTTCCTCATTTAAAACTAAAACATCGATACCTTTAGCTTTAAATCTCTCTAATGCAGGAGATGATTTTAACATCGCTAATGAAGATTTACCAGCGATATAATAAATCTCTTTTTTCTCTTCATCAATATTTTTAACAAAATCTTCAATCATTACAGTTTCGTTAGAGTTCATTGTGTTAAATTGTAAAAGCTCTAAGATTTTTTCACGGTTATCAAAGTCATTATAAAGACCCTCTTTAAGAACATTTCCAAACTCTGTATAAAAAGTGTTGTATTTTTCTTTATCTTTTTTAGCCATTTTTCCTAACTCAGATAAAACTTTTTTAACAGATGTTTTTTTGATTTTATCCATAGTTGGATTTGACTGTAAAATCTCACGAGAAACATTAAGTGGTAAATCTTTAGAATCAATCACACCTCTTAAAAATCTTAAATAAGTTGGCATTAACTCTTTTTCATCATCTGTAATAAATACACGGTTAATATAAAGCTTGATACCAGTTTGGTAATCAACTCTATATAAATCCATAGGAGCTTTTGAAGGGATATAAAAAAGTGTAGTATATTCAACAGCACCCTCAGCTTTGTTGTGAATCCAGCTTAGTGGTTCTTCTGAAGAGTGAGCGATTGAACTATAAAAATCTTTGTACTCTTCATCAGTAACATCTTTTTTAGCAATAGTCCACAGTGCATTTGCACGGTTAATTTGCTCATTTTCAATCTCTGTTCGAGATGGTTCTAACTCCTCTTTACCTTCATCATCCATAACAGCAGGAATGTGTTTCTCTTTATCCATAAAAATTGGAAAAGGAATATGGTTTGAATATTTTTTGATAATAGATTCAACACGATGTGTCTCAAGAAACTCTAACTCATCATCTTTAAGGTGCATTACTATAGTAGTTCCATGCCCATCTTGAGTTGTATTTTCTAACTCAAAAGAACCATCTCCTGTACTTGTCCATAAAAATGCTTGATCAACACCCGCTTTTTTAGTTGTAACTTCTACTTTGTCAGCAACCATAAAACAAGCATAAAAACCAACACCAAACTGACCAATAAGATTAGAATCCTCTTTTTGATCACCAGTAAGATTTTCTAAAAATGCTTTAGTACCAGATTTTGCAATAGTACCAAGATTACTCATTAAATCTTCTTCATCCATACCGATACCAGAATCTTTGATAGTAAGAGTTTTAGCCTCTGTATTTGCTACTATATCAATACGAGGTGCAAACGAAACATCTTTATATTTTTCGTCAGTTAAAACTAACATATTTAATTTATCAAGTGCATCTGAAGCATTTGAAACAAGTTCACGAAGGAAAATTTCTTTGTTTGAATAAAGTGAGTGAATCATTAGGTGTAATATTTGATTTGCTTCTGTTTGAAACTGATGTTTTGCCATTTTTAATATCCTTAAACTATTTTATAGAATTGTATCAAAAAAAAGTTAATAGATACAAGCAATATAAACTTACTTTAGTCTATTAAGCTAAACTAAATTTAGTCTTCAATCAATTAATATATTTTAGCTATAATTCTTTTATGCAAAATGACTATATAGATTTAATAGAATCAACGCCAAAACTACACTCAAAAAAATGTAAAATCATGGCATTTATACTTAAAATTTTTCTTCAATACACTACTTTTCTTACAGCTTTAATCTCATGGTATTTTTATGATTACTTTATAGCAATCGCAACCCTACTTTTAACTTTTATCATAATGGGAATCGTTCGCTCAAAAATAAGAAATAGTGTAATACCTCCAAACCAAAGAGAATATCAATATAATGATAAAGATATAGCTGATTGGTTTATAGCAAAAGAGTTGTATTGTGACGAATAAACTATAGTTTTATTTTATTTTAATCGTCAATATTATACAATTCTTACAATATTTATCTCTTAGGAACTAACTATGTTAATCAAAACCATTCTTATTTTAACTCTTATTTTATTCTCGGCATGTGAAGAAAAAAAACAAACTCCTCAACTTGATGGTAAAAAACTACTTGAACAAAGATGTGCCTCTTGTCATAACTTAGAGATGCCTCCTGTTATCTCTGATGATGAACTAGCTCCACCTATGATGGCAATAGGCTTCCACATGCCAGACTTTATGGAACCAAAAGATGAAAGTCAAAGAGTACCAATGGCGATAGAATTTGTTGTAGATTTTATACGAAATCCATTGTTGGAAAATTCAAAATGCGATAAAGAGAGTATCCAAAGATATGGTTTAATGCCATCTCAAAAAGATAAAGTAACGAAAGATGAAGCAAAAGCAATAGCCCAATATATGTTCAGACATTACACTCAAAAAAATCTATCTAAAATACAAAAGCTTCAAGCTAAATTTGATGCTCTACCTCTTGGGCAAAAAATGGCATTAAAACATAAATGTATGGGTTGTCATAAGATAGATAAAAAAATTGTAGGACCATCATTTAAAAATATTGCTAAAAAATATACAACAAATAAAAATGAGATGATTAAGAGCATTAAAAATGGAAGTAAAGCAAAATGGGAAAGTTCAAAAGGTGCAGTTATGCCACCCTTTAAACAGATTAGTGATGAAGATTTAGAAGTATTAATAAAATGGATTACTAAACTATAAAACAAAAAATATAACAAGCCCAACAATAGCTAAAATAATCATAGCAGGCGAAGTTTCTCTTACTTTGCCTGAAAAAATATTGACTAACAAGTAAACCAAAGCACCTAATAATAATCCATTTGTAATAGAATAAGTAAATGGCATCCCCATCACTATAAAAAAAGTGCTAAACTTTATAGCTTGATTTTCATAATCTATATTTTTAAGTTCACTAAACATCATAAGACCAATAACTATCAATATAGGATAAATCGCATTTGATGGGATAGCTTTAAAAAATGGAAGTAAAAACAAAGGTAAGATAAATAATAATCCAGTTACAACTGCTGTAAGCCCAGTCCGTCCACCCTCTTCTACCCCTGCTGCACTCTCTATAAATGAGGTTGTACTTGTAACACCAGCGAGTCCACTAACTATTGTTGCAAATGAATCTGCTTCTATTGTTTTTTGTAATGATATTGAATTTTTTTCCTTAAAAAGATTTGCTCTCATCCCAACTCCAGCTAGTGTTCCCAAAGTATCAAACATATCAGTTATTAAAAAGATTAAAATCACAGGTAAGATTGATAATGACAAAGCCGATATAATATCTAACTCAAAAGCTATAGGCGAGATGGAAGCAGGCATAGAAAAAATCTCTTTTGGAAACTCTGCAATACCCGTAAACCAAGCAAGTAAAGTTGTACACAATATAGAGAGCATTAATGCCCCCTTATACTTTTTAACGGTAAATAAAATAGCTAAAATCAAACCAAATAAAGCCAAAAGTACCTGAGGATTTTGCAAATCTCCTAAAGTTACTAAAGTAGCTGGAGAATCAACAACTATCTTCGTTTGCTCTAAACCGATAAAAGCGATAAAAGCACCAATACCAG
>JAGGWE010000219.1 GCA_021157665.1 Sulfurimonas sp. | reverse complement strand
TTATTAGATAAATATATTATATCTTGTTCACAAAAAAATGATTTATCCTATTTAGTTAAAGAAAAAGCCAATTACTATTTAAGAATTCAAAGCAAAGATGAACTGATTATCAATAACATTAAAAATTTTTAATATGATAGAAATTTATTAAACTTTATTGAAAGATTTGATACAATCACATAAAAATAGAGTATAAGGTAGTGAGATGCTTATTCCAGAAGATTTATTAAAAAATAAAAAAATACTTTTAGGTGTTACAGGCTCAATTGCTGTATATAAATCTTTAGAATTGGCTCGTTTATTTATCAAAGCTGGTGCAGATGTAAAAGTTGTTATGAGTGATAGTGCAAAGAAATTTATTACTCCACTTACTTTTGAAACGATAACATCAAATCTAGTCTTAGATGACACTAATGAATCTTGGGTAAAGGATCATAATCATATAAAAACTACTGAATGGGCTGATTTGTTTGTTATTGCTCCAGCTACTGCAAACACTATCGCTAAGCTCGCAAATGCTATAGCTGACAATATGCTACTTCAATGTGCTTTAGCCTATCCTAAAACAAAAATCATAGCACCATCTGCAAATACTAACATGATTAAAAATCCTATAACACAAGCAAATCTTAAAATGCTAAAAATAGCTAACTACGAGATGGTTGATACTCAAACAAAAGAGTTAGCTTGTAAAACTACTGGTGATGGAGCAATGGCTGAACCAATAGAGATTTTTTGGCACTCAGTAAAAGTTCTACTTCAAAATGATTTTTGGAAGGATAGAATGGTTATGGTAACAGGTGGGGGAACAATAGAAAAAATTGATGATGTTAGATATATTTCAAATTTTTCTAGTGGAAAAATGGCTTCAGCTTTAACTACTGCTCTTTACTGCATGGGTGCTGATGTAAACTTAATCTCTACTAAATTTGAAGATAATCTACCCTTAGACATTCACACTATTGATGTTCAAAGTTCAGATGAAATGATGGAATACCTTGGTGATTCTATTAGAATCGCTAAAAAAGGAAAACTCTCAAAACCAACTTTAATGAGCAGTGAACAGATTCATCTAATTCAGAAAAAACCATATCTTTTTATGGCAGCAGCTGTTAGTGATTATATCCCTAAATTTCCCCAAGATGGCAAACTAAAAAAAGATATGCTTGGAGATGAATTTGAACTCTCACTAACTAAAAATATTGATATTTTAAACTCTATTGATAAAGATGGGCTTATAACTATTGGATTTAAAGCAGAGATGGACGAAAAAAATGCAGAGTCTAATGCTTCAAAAATGTTAGAATCTAAAAACTTAGATGCTGTTTGTTTAAATGTACTAAAAGACTCATCAAGTTTTGGAAGTGATACTAATAAAGTTGAGTTTATCTCTGCAAAAAAAATAGAATCAATCCCACATGCCGATAAACTTAGTGTTGCTTTTGAAATTTTAAAACATGCACAAAGAATAGCTAGTGAATAGTGCCACACACATAGCCATCATAATGGATGGTAATGGTCGTTGGGCTGAACTTCAAGGTGAAAAAAGAGTTAAAGGGCATGAAAAAGGTGCGGAGGTTGTTAAAAAAATCACTACATACTGCTCAAAAAATCTAGATATAGAGAGATTGACACTATATGCTTTTTCTACAGAAAATTGGAAAAGACCAAGATTAGAAGTTGAGTTTTTAATGAAACTTTTAGAAAAATATCTTAAAAATGAACTAAGAGTTTACTTAGAAAATAATGTTAGATTTGAACCTATTGGAGATATTAGAGCATTTTCAAAATCTCTGCAAAAAACGATAAAAGATGTAAAAGAAAAAACTGCTCATTGTGATGGTTTAGTACAATCTTTAGCTTTAAATTATGGTGCTCAAGATGAGATGATAAGAGCAATAAACAAAATAAAAAAATGTGATGAAGATATAACTGAAACAATGTTAAGCAATGCACTAGATTGTAATCATAATGTTGACTTACTTATTAGAACAGGTGGAGACCATAGACTTTCTAACTTTTTACTTTGGCAATCAGCTTATGCAGAACTCTTTTTCACAGATACACTATGGCCAGACTTTACAAGTAACGATTTAGAAAAAATAATTAAAAATTTTACAAAAATTGAAAGAAGATTTGGAGGATTAAAATAATGGAAATTTTATTAGCAACTCTTTTAGGTCTTCTTTTAGGCTCATTTTTAAATGTAGTAATCTTGCGTATTCCTAAAGATGAAAGTATTGTTTTTGGAGGTTCTCATTGTACGACATGTGGAAACAGTTTAAAACCTTGGCATAATATTCCTCTTATTTCATGGATTATATTAAGGGGAAAATGTTCTTTTTGTAAAACTCACATATCAGTTCAATATCCTATAATTGAATTTTTGTCAGCTCTTATATTTTTTCTTCTTGCAATAAAATATGGTATCAGTTTACCAATCTTCTTTGTAGGAATTAGTTTTTTAACTCTTTTAGCTCTATCAATGATAGATTTCAAATACAAAATGATTCCAGATTCCCTTAATCTTTTAGCTATGATTTTTGCAATTTTTGGAGCATGGAGTATTAGTGGATTTTTCACAAATTTTCAAAATGCACTGTTATTTGCTGGTGGATTTACACTACTTAGATTTGCACTCTCATATATACTAACAGCATCTGCACAAAGAGCAGCAAAAAAAACAGAAACTTCTTGGACTAAAAACTATCACACCTACCCTTTTATCGAAGCTATGGGTGAAGGTGATATTATGGTAGCAGCAACTATGGGAGCCTTACTTGGGGTTAAACTTACTTTAGTAGCAATATTTTTATCAGCCCTTTTAGCTCTTCCTGTTATGCTTATTCTTTTAAAGCGTTCAGCAGAGGAGCAAAGAGTTCCATTTGTTCCATTTTTAGCACTTGCTACTTTTATTGTTTATATTTATGATACACCTATATTAAATTATATTGAGGCAAACTACTAATGACTAAACTCCAAAAGTATATTATCAGCCACCTATCTATACTTTTTTTATCTATATTTTCAGCATTATTTGCGATTGCATCGATTATATTTTTAATTAAACTTGCAACTTATACAGCAATCATTCAATTAACTATCTTAGATATGACAAAATTATATATATTTGTTATCCCCGAATTACTTTTTTTCACCTTACCTATAACTTTTTTTGTAGCAGCAGCATTAACAATATTTAGACTATCAAATGACAACGAAATAGTAGTTTTATTTGCTCTTGGTATTCATCCAAAATTTATACTTAAAACACTTTTTAAACCTGCTCTACTTTTATCTACTCTCCTTATCTTTAATTTTCTTATTGTGTTTCCACATGCCAAGACCTTATCTAAAAATTTCATATCACATAAAAAAAGTGAAGCAAAATTCAACCTATCTGCTTCAGAGTTTGGACATAAATTTGGTGATTGGTTACTTTATCTTGGAGAAGAAATAAGTGAAGAAACATTTTCTAATGTATATTTATTTAATAAAAAAGATGAAGAAGAGATACTCATAGAAGCAAAAAAAGCTGAAATTATAAACGATTCTGGTGTTTTAAGACTTAAACTTTTTAATGGTGAAGGGTATAGCTATTCAAAAGAAAAATTCACTCAAATAAACTTTAAAACAATGTTTATAAATGATACTATGAACTCTGATTTAATTGAGTATAAAAATGCAATAGAGTACTGGAGTGCAGTTAAATATAGAGAAAAAAGAACTCGTAAATTTATAACAGATATACTTCTTAGCCTTTTTCCTATTGTAAGTTTATTTTTTATATTAAGTATTAGTATAGTTCATGCAAGACATCAAAAAGGTAAAATATACCTATATCTTTTTCTTGGATTATTCGTTTACTATGGTGCAACTCTTTATCTTCAAAAAATATTTCTTTTTTACACCATACCTCTTGTACTCATATCTTGGTTAGTAATATCATATACCATATATAGAAAAACAATAGTAGAGAGATTTTAAGTGCGATGTGCTTTAACCATAGCATATAATGGTACACATTTTTTAGGTTCTCAAATTCAATCAGAAACTTCTAATACCATTTTTGGAAATATCCAAAAGGTACTATCTCAACTTGGAATTGATTCTAAAATCATAGCAAGTGGTAGAACAGATAAAGGAGTTCATGCTACTGCTCAAGTTGCTCATATAGATTTACCACCATTTTGGAATAATTTAGAGAAGTTAAAAAGAGTCCTTAATGAGATGCTTCCACATGCCATACATATTAAAAATATAAAAAAGGTAGATGATGAGTTTCATGCAAGATATAGTGCAAAAAGAAGAGTTTATCGTTATATAATCAAAGAGGGGCAAAACAACCCTTTTGAAAATGATTTTATAACTTTTATACGGCATGTGGAGTTTGATAAAATTCAAAAAAACATAAAACTATTTGAGGGAGAATATAACTTTAAAGAGTTTATGAAAACAGGCAGTGATATTAACTCAACCACAAGAGTTATCTACAAAGCTTTCGCTTACAAATACAAAGATTTTATTGTATTAAATTTCGAAGCAAATGGTTTTCTTCGTTCACAAATCAGGTTAATGGTAGGTGCTATTTTAAAATTAAATGTAAACGAGATAAAAGAACAATTAAAATGTGAAAATAATTATAAAATAAAACCAGCACCAAGTAATGGTCTTTATTTAGCAAAAATTAAATATTAGTCGTTATAATACAAAAAATCAAAATAAAGAAAATATATGTATGAAAATGTAATAATGCCCGAGGGAATGAATGCTGAGGTACTTGAGCACCTAATGCATCCAAAAAATTATGGTAAGCTTGATGATGCTAACGGTGTTGGCGTTGCACTTGATGAAAAGACAAATGAATATGTTGTATTTTATACACTTTTTGATGGTGATATTATTAAAAACGCTTCATATGCTACAAATGGATGTCAAGATACTGTTGTAATTGGCTCAATGTTTTCTGATATGATTATTGGAAATAATCTTGATTATGCTCATGGCTCTATCGCTAAAATGCATGAAAAACTAGGTGATTTAACGCCTCAACAAAAAATTTGTGCAGAGATAGTGTTCAGTTCATTTATAGCATCTATAAAAAATTATGAAAATGTAAAAGCTGGAGCAGAAGAAGAACTTCATCTATTTAAGATGAAAGAGAGTTGTGAATCAGCAGGAAAACAAGGAAAAAACAATGAATAAAATTTATCAAGCAAAACATGATTTATGGTTAAGCATAACATTTTCATCATTTGCAATCAACGATGAAGAGATAAAATCAAGACTTTATGACTTCGCTCAAATGGCCTTTCGTCATATGAAATGGTTAGGTGAAGATATTTTATCAGCTGGAGATAAGTACAACTATGACAGAGACATATTACTTTATAAAAGAGAAACCGTTTTTGAAATTATAAATGCTCTAGTTATTGATATTAAAGCTATTCAAAATGTTTATCCAGATACAGTTTTGGGTGAAAGAATTAAAACTGATGATGCTTACCTTTTAGATTATTTATCAGAAGTTTTAGCAAACAAATCAAATAACAAAGAGATAACTGCCTTTAACATGAAAAGAGAGTGGTTAGATAAAAACTTACCTCAAGATCAGATTGATGCACTTACAATATTTTTGTTTGATGAGTCATATAAAGAGTATGAACTAATTTTGATTTATGCTTATATGCAAACAAGAACAAAAGATATTTTACAATACAATGTATATCAAGATTTAATAGATGAATCACATTTTCATTTAAAGTCATTCGCAAACATGATGGCAAAACTTGGGATTCTAGCACTTCCAAGAGAGTTGCATGAGATGACATATATTGTAAAAGATTTAGATAAATTTATTCGAGACGGGATAGATGAAGAGATGGCAGCTAAAGAGATGTGTAAGGCATTAAGTGAAGCTATAAAAGATGAAGAGTTATCTAAATTTTTCGACTTTATAAACTATCAAGAAAATTATCATATAGAACTTATGAGAAAACTACTTTAATTTTAATGAATTTTGGGATGATGTTGATATATAAGCAACTACTTAAATCATCCCCTTTAATCTAACCCATAAAATACCAAGATATTCGTGCACAGCCACCTGTGATTTATTAAAACTTTTTATATCTGGTAACTCTAAATATCCCTTAAACTCTTCTTTATAAAAATTTGTTGGTGCTGGGATTGGGTTTAATCCAAGAGATTTAAACAACATCATAGATCTTGGCATGTGGGTTGCTGAAGTCACTAAAACAAAAAGCTCGTCACCTACAATAGTTTTTGTAAAAAGAGCTTCCTCTTTTGTATCTCTTGGATTTGGGTTTACAATAATATTTTTTTCATCTACACCAAGAGCTATCGCTAATTTTGCATTCATTTTTGCATTTGATATATCTGTTTTACCTGCATATCCTGTAAAAATAAGTTTAGAATTTTTTGTATTTAAATGTATTAAAACTCCCTCTAAATCCCTTTTTATTCCAGCATCACTAATTTGAGAGGAGAGAGGTTGGTCTAAGTCAACATTATGTCTATTTCCTAAAACATGAATATATTTAACATCTTGTTTATACTCATATTTTAGATATTTATTTTCTAAATTTGAAACCAAATAATTTGAAAAAGGTGGATATGAATATAAAAATAAAAGGGAAAAAGATAAACTTAAAAATAATTTTGACCTTCCACCTTTGTTTATAAATAAAAAACAAATACCCAAGAAAAAAAGTATAAATACCATTCCAAATGGCTCAAAACAATATGCTATCATCTTCTTTAAATAAAATCCAAACTCCATTATTTTAAAACCTCATTTATCTTTTTTACTACATCCACATGCCAAAGCAGTTGTTTATGAGAAAGTCCATCAAACTCTTCATAAAATTCTAAATTTTTAATATACTTTTTTAAATTTCTTGCATTTTCAATATATGTTGTTTCATCATCTTTACTAACAAATAGATAAATTTTTGCACCTATTTTTTGTACATATTCTTCGTTGTTAAATTTATATCTAAAAATGTTACTTAAATTCATCCTAGGAAACTTCCCTCTACAAATAAATTTCTCTTTTGCAAGAGAAGCAAGAGAATCAAAAGAACCAACCAAAAATACTCCCAAAGAATCTGCCTTTGAAGCTACATATGCAGATATACTTGAACCAAGTGAAAAACCCAATATATAAAAATCTCCATAATTTTTTTGAATAAGCTGTGCTATTTTAATCCCATCTGCAAAAAGGTTTTCCTCACTAGCAACACCTTCACTTTTTCCATAAGAACGATAATTAAACGAGATGATTCTGGCATGTGGAAAGCTTAAAGCTAATCTTTTTATAAGACCTACACAATCTTGACTCCTACCTGCAAAAAATAAAAGTGTGGCATGTGGGTTTTGAGGTTCATAAATAACACCTTCAAGTTCAACTCCATCATCAGTATTTATACTAAGCATAGTAAAATCATCATCTAACTCACCATCTCTATAATAAATTGGAGAAAAAATCATAAAATATTGCCACTCATAAAAAGCGATATATAGAACTAAAAGTGTAAAAAGTAAAAAGGCTATATAAATCATAGACGAATTATAGTACAATTGCGATAATTATTATAGGATTTTATATGCAAACATTCGGAAAATTTTCAACAAACTTTGATCAAGAGTATTTAACAAAACATTATATTTATATAAATGAAAAAGATGACTCAAGAGAAGATATAAAAATATCATTACAAGATTTAAATAAACTACTAAAAAAGAAAAGTAAAAATGTAGCTGGTACTATCTTTTTATACAACCCAACTCTTAGCCCTATTGGATATGACAACGACTCATTACTATCTGAACAAGGATTTGAGTATGATGATAATTTTCATGAACTAAATTTTAACGATATGATGAATCTTTTTTCAAAATCTATCAGAGATGGTTATAGAGGTAAACTAATAGAGATTAAATATCTTTTCAATCTTAACAAGGCAAACATTGAACCAACTCCGATTTTAGAAGAGTTAGATTCTGATTTAGACAGATATAGTTCTAAGCAACTTACTCGTTATGACAAAGAGTTAAATTATCAAGATTATTTAACTATGAGTTTAAATGGTAAGTTTGTTTATTTTGGTAGTGGACACAAATACGATAGACACCACAAAGAGATTATTGCTTATGCTAGAAATATCGCATCACAAGCTGTAAAACTAGGTAAAGATGTTTACTTTACTCATGATAATAACTATGATGCTGATGAGTGTATAGATATGGCTTACTTTTTATCTCCACTTGCAGTTGGGAAGATTAAAGAAAGACGAATAAACGCTTTTAAAAATGCTTTTAGAACTTATCCACCAACTATTCAAAAACTAAGCTAAAGTTTTTTAGCCCACCTTGCGAAAAATCTCGCAGGGGAGATTCTATCACTTATCTTTTTATCACTCAAAATATTATCACTTAAAATTTTTGCTAGATATGGAGCAAGTACAAAACCATAACCACCATTTCCATTTATCATATAAAGATTTGGATAGTAAGTATATTGCTCAAAATTTGGCTGTTTAGTTTTAAACTTTATATTTGTATCTGCCAAAGTCTCTTTTGAAAGAACAAGAGAACCAACTAAAGGCATATAATCAAAACTTCCACTTCTAAGCCCAGTATAATCTCTTATAACCTCAACATTTTCTAAATCAATAGTACGAGATGCTTTTTCCAACAACTCTGCTCTACCC
>JAGGWE010000033.1 GCA_021157665.1 Sulfurimonas sp. | reverse complement strand
ACCGATACTAATCGTGTTTTCTGTGACAAGTTATTTTGCATATGAATCTTTTAACAACTATCAAGTTGCTAAAAATTTACAAGAAAAATTAGCAGAAAATAGACAACTAAATAATTTAGTCGAAAATATCTCTCGCGAAAGAGGTATGACTATTATGTATTTAGGTGATTCATCTAAAAGTACATTAAAATCTCTGATACAACAAAGAAAAATCGTTGACTCACAATTTCAAGCATATGAAACATATACAACCAACAATACGATTCTTGAGTCTTTAAATATAATCAAAAAACTTAGAATTTTAGTAGATAAACAAAAAACAAACTTTGAAGATGTTTATAAAAATATCTATGGTAAAGTTCAAAATGATGCTATTTTAGAACTTGAAAAAATCACTAAAAATCAGATAGATAGCGAAATCAATGAACTTTCATCTGTATATATATCACTGGTTAGAGTAAAAGAGTTTACAGCTTCAGAAAGAGATTTAATATCTTTTATATTAGCAGGTTCAACAAAAATTGATACAAAAAAGTTGAACTTATGGATTTCACTAATTACTAAATCTACAATTATTCAATATGACACAATTCAAAATAAAAACTTAATAGAAAAACTTGATCTTATCTTTAAAAATGAAGATAATAAAGAGTTACTTGAAAATATAAATAAACAAAGAACTAGTATTATATCATCAGCCACTATTGGAAAATATGATGTAGGTTCTACTGTTTGGTTTGCTATGTTATCTCAAAAAGTTAATACTTTTTCAGATGCTCAAGATAGTATTTTATCTACAATGGATAAACGAGCAAGTGATATCCAAAATAATGTTTTAAATCTTTTTATCATATCTGTAATTATCTGGTTCATATCTATTGTCTTAGCTATACTCGGTTTTTTATTATCTAATGAAATTACAAGAAATATCAAAAACCTTGAAAATGTACTAAAAAGTGTTGCAGAAGGTACAAAAGACTCTCATGGTCACAATATTGATATTAATTTACACTCTTCAAAAGGTACAGCTCAAGCATATAAACTTCTTGAAGCAATAATCGAACAAACAAGAGAAGATAAAATTTCAGCTCAAGAAGCTAATGAAGCAAAATCTATGTTCCTTGCGAATATGTCACATGAGATTAGAACACCACTAAACGGTATTGTTGGATTTACAGAACTTCTAAAAGATACTGGTCTTGAAGAGGAACAAAAAGAGTTTGTTGAAATAATTGAAAAATCTTCTGAAAACCTTCTAGAAATCATAAATAATATTCTTGATTTATCTAAAATTGAGAGTAATAAACTTGAAATTGAAAATATTATCTTTAATCCTATTGAAGAGTTTGAGAGTGCTGTTGAAGTTTATGCCGTTCGTGCTAGTGAAAAACATATTAACCTTGGATTTTTTATTGACCCTCAATTAGAACAACCTATAAAAGGTGATCCTACTAAAATCAAAGAGGTTATTATTAACCTATTATCAAATGCGGTTAAATTTACAAGTAATTCAGGTGCAATAAATGTAAGCATCAAAAAACTTGATTCTCAAAAAGATAATATTACTAGAATTAAATTTGAAGTACAAGATACAGGGATAGGGGTGACTAGCGAACAAAAAGCTAATATTTTTGAAGCATTTGGACAAGCTGATACTTCTATCACTCGTAAATATGGTGGTACTGGTCTAGGTCTTACAATCTCTAGTAGATTTATTGAACTTATGGGTGGACGACTTGATTTATATAGTGAGTCTGGTAAAGGTACAACTTTCTTTTTTAGTCTCGACTTTGAAGAGGTTGAAACTTCAAATGACACCGTAAAAGGAAACTTTTCAAATATTAATGCTTTGATACTTGAAAATACCCATAAATCTAAAATACAAGGAACTTATCTTCTTCAATATTTAGATTTTTATGGTGTAAGTTATACTATGTTTAAAGATATGGAGGAGTTAAAACTTTTACAATCTCAAGTTGACTATGACCTTTTATTGGTTGATTATGATTACTGTGCTGAAAACAGTTTAGTAAACTACTCTGCACAAGCACAAGAGTTTATTTTATTAACTAAAGCAACATATATGAAGAAACTTGATTTATTAAATCTAAATATATTTAAAACAATCTATGAACCACTAAATAGTACTAAAATAAAATCTATTCTTGATACTTATAGTTCGATGAACTTTAAAGCTAAAAAAAGTAAAAAAGTATCTCGTAAAAAATTCCAAATAGGTAGTTCAAGATTTAAAGCAAATGTTTTAATTGCTGAAGACAATATTATAAATCAAAAACTTATAAAAAGAACACTTGAAGATATTGGTTTAACTATTACAATAGCAAATAACGGTTTAGAAGCCTTTCAAAAAAGAAAAGATGGAAATTTTGATTTAATCTTTATGGATATTCAAATGCCATTTCTTGATGGAGTTGAAGCGACTAAAGAAATTTTAGAATATGAAGAGGATTACAATCAAACACATGTTCCAATTATTGCGCTTACTGCAAATGCTCTAAAAGGAGATAGAGAAAGATTCTTAAAAGCTGGACTAGATGAATACACTACAAAACCTTTAGTTAGAACTGAAATAATATCACTTTTAAATCACTTTCTTGCAGACTATATCGTAGAAGAGGAACAAAATGATATAGATGAGATTAAAGAGGATGATGAGGATATTATGGAATCATTTTCTAATGAGATAAAAAAAGATATACAAATCAAGAATATAAAAGAAGAAATAGAGAAAGAGACAGTAATAGAAGATATAGTAAAGATTGAGGAACCTTTGTATAAAGCAGATATTTTACTTGCAAAAAAGAGATCTTTTGAAACAAAACTATATATTCAATTATTGGAATCACTAGGATATACATACGATATTGCGTATTCACAAGATGAGATAGATAAGTTACTATCTAATTATACATATAAAGTTATACTTTTTGATAAAGAGTGTCAACAACAAGAACTTTCTGAATTTTCTAAAAAAGTGCAAGAGTTTAATGAAAAAGATAAACTTAATACTGTTTTGGTGTTAGTAGATAATCCACTAGATAAACAGAATAATAATGACGATGAATTGTATGTTCATGAAGTTATCAAAAAAGTTGTAAACAAAGATTTACTAAAACAAATATTTAAAAAAATTATTTAAGGATTAGAGATGTTAAGAGATGATTTAGTTATATTGGCTGTTGATGATGACATGATAAATTTAAAGCTATTAAGGTCTATGCTAATGAAAAGTGGAAAGATCAAAGAGGTTATTGAAGCTAAAAATGGTTCTGATGCTATTGATAAAATGAAAGCTAGAGATGATATAGATTTAGTTCTTTTAGATATTATAATGCCAATAATGGGAGGATTAGAAGTTCTTAAAATAGTTCGTGCTGATGATAATCTTAAACAAGTTCCAATTATTGTTTTAACTACAGATGAAACAAAAAAAGGGGATGCACTAGAATTTGGTGCAAATGGTTTCTTAATGAAACCAATTAGAAAAGATAGCCTAATAAATAAAATATTAGCACTAATAGTTTAAATTAAAACTTGTTTTAAAACCTCTTCAACTCTAGTTACACCTACTATATCCAAAGAGTCTCTTACCTCTTTTGGAATATCTTCTAAATCTCTTTCATAATTTTTTGCAGGGATTAAAACCTTGCACATACCAGCCTTGTGAGCCGCTATAAGTTTTTCTTTTAATCCACCAATAGGAAGAACATTGCCACTAAGAGAAACTTCTCCAGTCATAGCAACCTCTGAACGAATTTTCTTAGAACTAAAAATAGATGCAATAACACTAACCATAGCTATACCAGCACTTGGACCATCTTTTGGAGTTGCACCATCTGGAACATGTATATGTAAGTCATATCGTCTATATACCTCACTAGAATCCACTTTTACTTTATCCTCTTTCTCTTTAAAAGTAAGAGGAATATTATCAGGCTCTATTTTTAATTTTTTAGTATCTATTAAAGTTTTTACAACACTCATCGCTATTTTTGCTGATTCTTTCATAATATCACCAAGTGAACCAGTTAATTGAAGTGTTCCTTTACCTTTAATACGAATAGATTCTATCTTTAAAACATCACCACCAACTGCTGTCCATGCTAAACCATTTACAACACCAATCACAGGAATTTTATCAGTCTTTTCTATCTCAAAAACTGACTTTTCAAAAAAATCTTTTATATTTTTTAAACTAACTGAAACTTTATCAAGTT
>JAGGWE010000091.1 GCA_021157665.1 Sulfurimonas sp. | reverse complement strand
TATTTAAAATTTAAAGATAAGGTTTTATTTTCTCAAGGTGATGTAAGAAATTTAAAAGCAATTTTTAACTCTTATGATTTAGTAGTTTTTACAAATCTAAAAGAGCGATATATTGAACTATCTCGATTTTTAGCAGATGTGAAAAATAGATTAAATAAGGGTGGAATTTTTGTTATGATTGATGAAAATAAAATAATTTTAGATGATAGTTTTGAATTTTTATATGGTGAAAATATTGAAGATTATGAACTAAGTATTTGGAGAAAAAAATGAGTTATGACTTTAGTGTTTCCACATGCCGAAAAGATACAAATGCTGAAAAATACACTTTAAGAGAAGAGTTGTTTGGGACAGAAGATCTGATGCCTGTTTGGGTTGCAGATATGGATATAGATACTCCTGACTTTGTTTTAGATGCTGTTAAAAAAAGGTTAGAACATCCAGTTTTAGGTTATGAGGAAGTTCCTAAGAGTGCTTTCTTAGCCCAAATTGAGTGGATGAAAAAAGAGCATGGGATCAGTTTTGAGTTAGAAGATATACTTTATTCACATTCTGTTGTTGCTAGTATGAGTGTTTGTATTGAGGCTTTTAGCAATGAGGGTGAGGGAGTGATAGTTCAAACACCAGTTTATCCACCTTTTTTTCATAGCGTTTTAAATTCAAAAAGAAAACTTATAAAAAATCCCTTAAAACAGTTGGTATGTGGAAAATATACCTTTGATATAGAGGATTTAAAGTCAAAAATAGATGAAAATACAAAACTTTTACTTCTTTGTTCTCCTCATAATCCAGTTGGAAGAGTTTGGCAAAAAGATGAGTTAGAGCAAATCTTAGAACTTTGTTTGGAACATAATATTGTGGTTTTTTCAGATGAGGTTCATTCTGATTTAGTGTATGAGCCAAATATTCATATACCTTTTGCTTCACTCTCTAAAGAAGCTAGAGATATAACTATAACAGCTATGGGAGTTGGAAAAACATTTAATATGGCAGGTTTTGCTATGAGTAGTGTAGCGATACCAAATGAAGATTTGAGAAAAAGATTTAAAAAGGTTTATGACAGGATACATTTTGCCCAAGGTTCAACTCTTTCTCATGTTGCTTTTGAGTCTGCATATAAAAATGGTAAAGAGTGGTTAGAGGATTTAAAAATTCATCTAAAGGAGAATTTTGATATCTTAGATGATTTTTGTGCTAAATTCCCACATGCCATAAAACTTACAAAAATTGAAGCCACATATTTAGCTTGGCTTGATTGTAGGGGAATGGGATTAAAAGATAAAGCATTGAGGAATTTTTTTATAAATGAAGCGAAGTTAGGTTTAAATGCTGGGATTAGTTTTGGTAGAGAGGGAAGTGGTTTTATGAGATTGAATTTTGCAGTATCTTCTGCTAAAATGTTGGAAATAATTCTAAGATTAGAAAAAGCATTTAAAGATAGGAAATAAATTGTTACAAATAAATTGGAATGAATATAAAGAGTATAGAAAATACTCAAACAAAGAGGATAAGCTACAATTAGCTATTGATTTTATGAAAAGTTATTATAATATGCATAGTCCTTTAGATGTGTATGAAGCCTTAGCTTGTGATGACATAGGAAAGATGTTACTAGATAAAAGAGATATTATTGATGCTGAAGGTTTAGAAACTTTTATGTTTAAATCGTGAGTAGTGATTTAAATAAAATAACATCTTTTTTACAAAAACATCATGTTTTAAGTCTTGCGACATCTAATGATAATGAACTTAGTGTTTGTTCTCTTTTTTACACTTTTTCTAAAGAAAGAAACTCTTTTATAGTTGCAAGTAGTGATGAGACTTTACATATTAACCATATAAAGCAAAATAAAAATATAGCAGGAAATATAGTTCTAGAGACTAAACTCATTGGTAAAATTCAGGGTGTGCAATTTCGTGGTGAATTTTCACTTTTAGAAGATAATGAGTTGAAAAAGTTATATTTTAAAGCATTCCCACATGCCATAGTTATGAAACCAAAACTTTGGCAGATAAAAGTAAATTATTTTAAAATGACAGATAATACTTTAGGTTTTGGAAAAAAGCTTATTTGGATAGATTCTTCTCTTTAAACATACTACATTCAGTTCCAGAACTTTGAAATACAACGAGTGAGGGAATTTGGGCAGATTGAAAACCATAAGTCTTACATCCATGAGGATGTTTTGGCTTCCAAGTTACAAAATAATATTCACATCTTCTACAGTTAATTCTTTTCATAATTGGAAGTTTATCATATTTAGATACAATAAATAAATAAATTAAATTAAAAAGAGATTCTTCTATGGATAAAATATTATTAATGTTACAACTTCAAACTCAGTTAAATGATGCTACAAATGGTGAGGCTTGGGTTAAGGGTGTTACCAAAAATGGTAAGGTTATAAACTGGAAGCGATGTATTTATATGGAATGTGCTGAAATGGTTGATTCTTTTTCTTGGAAACATTGGAAAAGTATTAATAAAGAAGCAGATTGGGAGAATCTACAAATAGAGGTTGTTGATGTTTGGCATTTTATTATTTCACTTGCGATTGAAAACTATTCACAAAATTTAAAAGGTGGTATAGAAGATTTAGCTATTAACATTTCTCAATTAGATAGTTTTAATATTATTGATAGAGATATTAAAGAGTTTGATACTCAAGATAATGTAATCTCTAAAGTGGAAAATATTATGCTTTTGTCTTTATCTAAAGAGGTGTTAAATATTGAAGAACTTATAACTGAGTTTTTTGATTTAGTTGTTATGAGTGGATTAAATTTAGAAACATTATATAGACTTTATGTTGGAAAAAATATTTTAAATCAGTTTCGTCAAGATAATGGTTATAAAGATGGTTCATACATAAAAGTATGGGGTGGTAAAGAGGATAATGTTGTTATGAAAAGAGTATGGGAAGGAAATTCTGATATTAAACCTGATGCCCTTTATAAAGAACTTACAAAACTATACTTGGCATTAACTAAGAGTTAGAGTTTGAGTAATATATTAGAAGTAAAAAATCTTTCTTTTGGATATACAAAAGATTTGATACTTTTTGATGATTTTTCAGTTAGTTTAAAAAAAGGTGAAATAAAAGCGATAGTAGGAGCTAGTGGGGCTGGAAAAAGTACACTTTTTGAGTTAATTCTTAAGAATTTAAAGCCATTTTCTGGTGAGATAAATTCTGGTTCATATTCTCAAGTATTTCAAGATCCATATAGTTCTTTTCATCCTAGTTATACACTTTTAAATCAGATTAAAGATGTTACATCAGTTGATGAACTAGAAGTAATTTTAGAGTTAATTAATCTTGATTATGAACTTTTACTAAAACTTCCACATGAACTCTCAGGTGGACAACTCCAAAGAGCATCTATTCTTCGTGCTATGCTAATGAAACCAGATTTACTTCTTTTAGATGAACCAACTTCTGCTCTTGATAATGTGATTCAATTAGAAGTTATGAGAATGTTAATGAAAAATCTTGATACTATGGGGATTCTTTTAATCACACATGATATGGAGTTAGCTTCGTGGTGTGCGGATGAGATAATTGTTATTTAATAAAATATTTTATCAGATAGAATCCACTTCCTGCCATAAAAATCGAACCAAAAGCATTCAGTGAGATATTTGTAAGAGCTAAAAATATATGTCCACCCTCAAGAAGTAAAAAACTCTCAATAGCAAAAGTAGAGTAGGTAGTTAATGCTCCTAAAATACCAGTAGAAAGAAATGATTTAGTATGAAGTGAAAACATTGTTGTGTACATGAAGTAAGCAATTAAAACACCCATTAAAAAACTACCGATAAGGTTGACACCAAGAGTTCCGTAGGGTAAATCATGTGGAAGTTTATTGGAAATCAAACCGTTAAAGTAGGCTCTTAAAATTGCTCCAATGAATCCACCACTACCTATTGCTAGGATTGTTTGCCAACTCATTGTCATATACCTTTTGCATTTTTATTTTTAAATTGTTTAGCCATTGATTATCACTTTTATCAGCAATAAAAGAATCAAGAAAGATAACCTTTACTCGTCCTGGTTTATAATAGAATTTTTTAATATCATAGAATTTAGCTGTTTGCATAAAAACTATTGGTTGAACCTTAAGCTGATACTTGTCAGCAACAACTTTTGCACCACTTTTAAAAGGTAGTATTTTACCATTTTTAGAACGAGTTCCCTCTGGAAACATAGTGATGACTCTACCTTTGTTTAGCCTATCTTTAGAGTTTCTTAAAAGTCTAATTAGCGATGTTTTACTTTGTCTTTCAATGGGAATATCTTCTGGCATACTCATAGCAAGACCAAAGAATGGAACATCAAATAACTCTTTTTTAGCAACCCATGAGAGGTCTTTTCTTGAGATAGTTTCCATTACACATATATCTAAGTCACTTTGATGATTTATAAGATACATTTGGGCTGCTGGGTCTTCTTCCCCCTCCATTTCTACAGTAAAAAAAGTTGTTAAACGGATAATCCAAGATGATATTTTACGAGCATATGGTCGAGGTAAAATAGGGTATAGTACAATAGAGAGTGCCAAAGAGGCAAAAATTATTGTTGTTGCAATAAGCCAACTAATATGAGCAAGTATCTTCATTTTTCACCCATCCAATTTTTTCATCTTTTAGTTGTACTTTTATAAAATTTTTAACTCTACCCTCATTAGGCAAATAGCATTGAGTTTGTGTTGTTTCAAATATAGTTCCATTAGTAACAGGGAGTAGATATATCTCACTATCTTGTTTTATACAAATATCTTTTGATGGTATTGCAATATAAAATATATAAATTAATGGAATTAAAATTAGTATTAGGTATATATATTTTTTTCTCCAGATAGCGAAAATAAGGATTGCTACTAATAATCCGATGGCTATATTTAGTTTTAATTTTTCTTTTGATTGATTTTTTGGTTTTAAATCAGTTTGTGTTGTTACGCTATCATCATCAACAATGATTGGTATGGTGACTTTGGTAAATCTGTTTTTAATTAGATTAAAATATGTAAAAGAAAATTGTTCAAGGTCTTTATTTAGAACTAAAAAATAAGTTACCTTGGCTTCAAAATAAGAATCATTTATAGACTCTATACCTTGTTTAAAAACATTCTGAAATCTCAAACTGGATAAATCAGAATTTTCTGCTTTTGCAGTAAATACTATAATATTATGTTTTGTATCAAAAACAGTTGTTTTATATTCGCTTAATTCAAAAGAATTGGCAATAATATTTGAAAAGTTTTTTTTAGGATTTAGAGTTACAACATTTAACTTTGGACCAATTAATAAAGTTTCTTCAAACTCTCTATCAGCAATGAGTTTTACATTAATATCAGGTAGTTTAGCCTTGTTCTTTGTAGTTAAGAAATAAAATTTTTCAAAATAAAAATTACCTTTTATCTCCCTGTCTGGAATGAAACTCAAAGGTTTAAGACCATTATGGTTTGAAAATTTATATTCTATATCTCTAAAGTTTTCTACTGTTGAGATTGTTTTAATTGTGACAGAAAATATCTCACCCTTAATAACTCTTTGTGGTATCTTTTCATAATTTAGATAGAGTACTTTATTCGCACTAAGTGTAGAAAAAATAAATAAAGTTAATAAGAGTAGTATTTTCACTATTTAAAAAAACCTTGAAGCATAGCTACACCATCATCGGAACCAAGAAGTGACTCCATTGCTCTTTCAGGGTGAGGCATAAGACCAAATACATTTTTATCTTTGTTGCAAACTCCAGCAATAGATTCAACACTACCATTAGGATTTTTAACTTTACCATTTTCATCTGTATATCTTAGAAGAACTTGCTTATTAGCTTCAATCTCTTTTAGTCCATCATCATTTATAAAGTAGTTTCCATCATGATGTGCAATTGGAATATTTACTACATCTCCACATGCCAACTCTTTTAAAAAGTCATTGTCATTATTTACAACACTTAGATGGTGATATTTAGAGATAAAATGTAAGTTGTTATTTCTTTTTAATGCACCTGGAAGTAATCCAGCTTCTGTTAGAACTTGAAAACCATTACAAATTCCTAAAACTTTTCCACCATTGTTTGCATACTCAATCACAGCTTTCATAACTGGAGAAAATCTAGCAATAGCACCACTTCTTAGGTAGTCACCATATGAGAATCCACCAGCAACTACTAAAAGATTAGTATCACTTGGGATAGACTCTGATTTATGCCAAATTATCTCTGTTGTTGCACCTAGCTTTTCAAATGCATGTTGAGTATCATATTCACAGTTAGTTCCTGGGAATTGAAGAATTACAACTTTCATTATACTAGTTCTATCTCATAATCTTCGATTACAGTATTTGCTAAAATCTCTTCACACATCTTTTCAACTTCAACCATAGCTTTAGTTTTATCATCAGTTTCTAGTTTTAAAATGATTTGTTTACCAATACGAACATCGTTTACACTTTTAAAGTTAAGTGAGTCTAAAGCGTGATGAACTGCCTTACCTTGAGAATCCAATACGCCTGCTTTTAAAGATACATTTACTATTGCTGTTGTCATTTCTATTTTCCTAATATTCTATTTAAAACTTGTTCATAAGCCACTGTTAAACCACCAAGACCTTGACGGAATCTATCTTTATCCATTTTCTCTCCACTTTCTACATCCCAAAAACGACAATTGTCAGGAGAGATTTCATCAACTAATATGATATTTCCGTTTGAGTCTTTCCCAAACTCTAGTTTAAAATCAACTAAATTAAGACCTTTTTCTAAGAAATAAGGACGAAGGATATCATTTACTTGTCTTGCCATTCTGCGAAGTTTGTCAAGCTCATCTTGATGCTCAACTAACTCTAAAATAAGACAATGTTGGTCGTTTAGTTTAGGGTCACCTAAATCATCATTTTTATAATCAAACTCAACTAAAGTAAAAGGAAGAATTTTTCCATCTTCAATTCCAAGATTACGAGTTAAGCTACCAGTTGCGATATTACGAACAATAACCTCGATTAAAATAACATCAACTTTAGTATGAAGCATGTGGTTATCGTCTAACATTTTTACAAAATGAGTTTGAATTCCGTTAGCTTCTAAAAGTTTAAAAAGTTCTGTAGAAATCTTGTTATTTAATGCACCTTTTCCGACTTCACTAGATTTTTTTTCGCCATTAAAAGCTGTTAAATCATCTTTAAACTCTGAAATTACTAGGTTCTCATCATCAGTTAGAAAAAGTCTTTTTGCTTTTCCCTCGTAAAGTAGTTCTCTTTTTTCCATGCCTTCCCTATCCTTTTGTTATTACTAAAGCCTTTAAAATATCTACAGCAGTTTTTAGCTGAATATCTTTGTTTAGCATCTCTGGCGTGATTATATCTTTTTTTGCTTTGTCATCTGCTTTATCTAACTCTTTTTTACCATCAACTTTTTCTAACTCTTCTTCAAGATGTTTTTTTAGATCAGCTTCTTTTATCGTAAAATCATTTTTACGAGTTTTTACTTCACCTGGAAAAACTTCTATATCTGGTTTAACACCAACTGCTTGAATTGTTCTGCCACTTGGAAGATAATATCTTGCAATAGTGAGTTTAATAGCTTCTTCTTTCGTAATTGGAAGAACAATTTGAACACTACCTTTACCAAAAGTATTTTCCCCTAAAAGAATTGCTCTTTTATGATCTTGTAATGCTCCACTTACAATCTCACTTGCACTTGCACTTCCTCCATTTATAAGGACAACCATCGGAACTTTAGTTATCGTTGAACCAGAAGTTGCAGAGTATATTTTATCATCTGCTTTGTTTTTTCCTTTTTGAGAAACTATATTTCCTTTATCAACAAAAAGGTCTGTTAAATCAACTGCTTGGTCAAGAAGTCCACCTGGATTATTTCTTAAATCAAGAATAATCCCTTTTGTAGTTGTTTTTTTCTTGTTGATCTCTTTTCTTACATCTTTAGCTACTTTTTGATCAAAACTTGTAACTCTAATATATAAGGTATTATCACCTATTGATCTTGCATATACAGATTGAATAGAAATTATACCTCTGACAATATGGATAGAAAGTGGCTTAACTTCATCCTTCCTAACGATAGTTAAATCAATAGGAGTGCCAACCTTACCTCTCATAATAGCAACTGCTTCATCGATTGTCATTCCAAGTGTTGATTTATCATTTATTTTTAAGATAATATCGCTAGATTTAAGACCAGCTTTATCAGCAGGAGTACCCTCAATAGGAGCAATAACAGTTAAAGCACCATCTCGAACTCCAACAGTTATTCCAAGTCCACCAAATTCACCCTTTGTTTGAACTTTTAATTTTTTATAATCTTTTTGTTTTAGATAATTAGAGTGTGCATCAAGATTACTAAGCATCCCTTCTAATGCTTTATCCATCAACTCTTCAATGGTTAATTCATCTACATTATATTCTTCAACTATACTGATTACCTTAGTGAATTTTGCTAAAGATTGAAGTCTTGATAATTCAGATTTATCTTTATCTTCATTTGTTTGTGCAAAAAGAGTTGAAGAGAAAAGTAAAGCTAATGCAACTGTAATTGAAGTGAAACCAAGGGTTATATATTTTTTATTTTTCATAATTTATCCATATTTAATATTTTAAAGATATATTATAGTAAAAAGTTGTTTATATAACAAATAATAGATGATTATAAAAACTAATCACAAATTTATATTATTTATATATAATACAAAAATTATTTTCTAAGGGCATATGAAATGAGTAATATTAAAGAATATTTAAGCACAGAACATACTAAGTGTGATGATTTGTTTGTAAAAATGGAAGAAACAGCAAATATGTCTTTAGAAGAAGCACAAAAATTATGTAAAGAGTTTATGGAAGCTACAGAACATCATTTTCAAATAGAGGAAAGAGTTGTATTTCCTAAATTTGAAGAAAAGACTGGAATGGTAGAGGGTCCAACTCAAATGATGAAACATGAACATACACAGATGAGAGCCTTAATGAAAAATATGTTAGCTTCATTAGAGTCTGGCAATAAAGATAAATTTTTCGGTTATAGTGAAACTCTTATGATTTTATTACAACAACACAATATGAAAGAGGAACAGATGCTTTATCCGATGATGCAACAACATTTAAATGCAGAATCTGATGATATTGTTGATATGATGACCTCTATGAAAACAGAGTATTAGGAGTTTTTTATGGAACTAGATGGACTTTCAGTAGATCAAGCACCACCAATATCTGCTCCAGTTAGATTTTTTATTGCAGCACCTATTTTTGGATTTATTGCAGGTGTTTTAATCTATTTTAGTGATAGTGCAAGTTTAATGAGTAGATATTCTATGGAGTCTATTGTTATTACCCATGTAATTACAATAGGTTTCTTAGGTTTTATTATGCTCGGTGCCTTAACTCAAATGTTACCAGTTTTAGTAGGTGCAAGGATGCCAAAGGTTGCTTTTGTATCTAAATACTCTTTTTATCTTCTTTTGATTGGTATTATCTCAATGATTATCGGCTTATTTAAGCATAATGATTTTTTTATCTTTTTATCTTCATTTGGTTTAGGCAGCGGTTTCCTTATGATGTTAGGTTCTATGGCTATCGCTTTAAAAGGTGTTAATAACTTTACGGCAACAGTAAAAGCGATTAGTACCAGTATTGTTTTTGCTACAATTATTGTTTTTATGGGATTATTTTTACTACTAGGTTATATTGGTGGAAATATATCTGAGTATCAGGTTATAGTTGCAAATATTCATAGTGTTTGGGCTGTTTTTGGATTTGCTGGAATTTTGATTATCGGTGTAGCTTTTCAGGTTTTACCTATGTTTTATGTAGCACCAAAATTTAAAAGTTTTTGTAAAAAAAGAGTTGTATGGCTTATCTCTACTGGGCTATTTTTATGGTTTTTTCTTTCTATTTTTAAAGAAGATTATACTCTTTTTGCTAAATCTTGGATAGCAATGTTTTTTTGGGCATTTTCTACAACTGTTTGGATTAAACTTTCTAAGCGTCGTCGTCCAATAAGTGATGTAACTGTTTGGTATTGGAGAAGTGCTAGTGTGTTTTTAACATTAGGATCTTTCCTTTGGATATTTGATGAATATTTTAAACATGAATATATCGTAATGGTTGCTATTTTAATAGGTGGTGGTTTCATAATCTCTATTATGATTGGAATGATATATAAAATAATTCCTTTTCTTGTTTGGTTTCATCTAAATGGTTTAGGATATATGAGTATTCCAACTATAAATGAGATGATAAATAAAAATTTAGCAAAAATTCAATTTGTCTTATTTTTAGCAGCTATTATTGGTTTTATTTTCTCTTTTTATATGCCGTATTTACTAAAGGTATCAGCAGTTAGTTTTTGTATAAGTATGATTATTTTAGAGATTAATATTCTTGCACCTATACTTATCTATAAAAAAACTTTGAAGTCTAAACCAGATTTTGATATGAGTACATTTACAGGTATATCTTCATGAATAATATTATTTTAATTGGCTTTATGGGTGTTGGAAAGGGTAGTGTAGCTAGAGAAGTTATTAAAAATTCAAACTATATAGCTATTGATACCGATGATTTAATAGAGAGTATGGAAAACAAAAAAATCAAGAAGATTTTTGAAGATGAGGGTGAAGTATATTTTAGAAAACTTGAAAAAGATGTTTCACTTTGGCTTGAAAAAAGTGTTAAAGATACTTTAATATCAACAGGTGGTGGTTTTTATAAAGTAAAAAATCTAAAAAAAATAGGTACAATAGTTCTTTTAGATTCACCATTTGACTCCATTATAAAGCGAATAAAAGAGCATCCAAATGCTACAAAGAAACTAAAAAAACGACCACTTTTAAGTGATTTGAAAAAAGCAAAAGAACTTTATAAACAACGACGACCAGAGTATTTAGAATTAGCTGATATAGTTGTAAATGTAGATGGTAAAAGTGCATTAGAATGTACAAAAGAGATTTTAAAAAAGGTAAAAAAACATGTTTAAAAATATTATATTAATGATGATACTTATTGTTTCATCATCAGTGGCTACAGAGATAAATTGGGCAAAAGATTATAATGATGGAATAATAAAAGCTAAAAAGGCAGATAAACCATTGCTTTTCATAATGTCAAATAAAAATTGTCCACCATGTAAGAAATTGGCTAGAAATACATTAGGTGATAGTAGAGTTATAAAAGTATTAAATAAGGATTTTATCTCTGTTATATCTTATGTGAGTTTTACTGATCCATCTGTAAATGACTTTGTTCCTAAAGAGTTAAATACTGGAGTTACTCCAACTTTATGGTTTTTAGTACCAAATCATGACATAATTTATTCTCCTATAAAAGGGTCACCAACTGCTGATATGATGTTAAGTATGCTTGAGCAAGTAAAAGCAGAAGGAGATAAAAAATGATTTTTGTAAATACTCAAGATACTAATTTTAAGTCTAATTTTGAAGAGTTACTTGGTCGAGGTAAAATGGATATAGATAATGTTAGTTCTATTGTTGGCAATATTATCAATGAGATTAAAGATGGTAAAAATATTGCTTT
>JAGGWE010000217.1 GCA_021157665.1 Sulfurimonas sp. | reverse complement strand
CTGCAGTTTCCTCTTTTTTCTCTACTTTATTTCCATTTTCATCACATTGTTCAGTATATTTACACTTTGGAAAACCACTACAAGCGATAAAGTTACCAAATCTACCAGAACGAAGAAGAAGTTCATTCTCTCCACATTTGGGACAAGTTCTTCCAAGTGGTTTAGCAAGTTTTAGACTTACAATTTTTTCTTTACCCTCTGCGATTTGTTCCATAAATGGAAAATAAAAATCACTTAAAAGTTCTTGCCAGTCAACATTACCTTCAGATACTTCATCAAGTTTCTCTTCCATGTTTGCAGTAAAAGATATATCTACAATGTTTGCAAAATTTTCTTCTAAAATTTTAGTTACTGTAAAAGCCATCTCTGTTGGAACGATTTGTTTTTTCTCGATGTTTACATAAGTACGAGAACTTAAAGTTGCAACAGTTGGAGCGTAAGTTGATGGACGACCAACACCTTCACTCTCAAGTTTCTTGATTAGTGAAGCTTCAGAATAACGGGCAGGTGGTTCAGTGAAATGTTGTTCAGGTTTAAGCGACTGAATCTCTGCTTTTTCACCCTCTTTTAAAACAGGAAGAAGTTTATCTTTATCTTCTGCTCCAGTACATGCATAAAAACCGTCAAATGTAAGTTTTCTACCACTTGCACGATATTCATTTTCATCACCTTTAAAAATGATACTTTGTTGTTCAAATTGAGCATCTTCCATCTGACAAGCCATAAATCTTTCATAAATTAAACGGTAAAGTTTAATCTCATCAGCTTTTAAAAAACTTTGTGCCATCTCTGGTGTGAAGTTAAGCATAGTAGGGCGGATAGCCTCGTGAGCTTCTTGTGCACCTTTAGATTTTTTAGTGTAAACTTTTGGCTCTTTTGGAAGATATTTTTTACCAAATCTACTCTCAATAATCCCACGAACAGCAGAAATAGCTTCGCTAGCTAAGTTAAGTGAATCTGTTCTCATATAAGTGATAACACCCGAAGTTCCATCAGGAGTTTTTACACCCTCATAAAGAGTTTGGGCAATCATCATAGTTCTTTTTGGAGTAAATCCAAGTTTGCTTGAAGCTGCTTGTTGAAGAGTTGAAGTCATAAATGGTGGTGGAGTTGAACTTTTTCTTTGTTTTGTCTCAATTTTAGAGATTACAAAACTATCAGTCTTTACACTTGCCTCGATAGATTTAGCTTGTGCTTCATTCTCTATCGTCATTTTAGTGATTTTATCACCCTTATGAGAGATAAGATTTGCATCAATATTTGTTTTAAAGGCAGTATTCATAGTCCAATACTCAACAGGGATAAAAGCTTTTATCTCTCTTTCTCTGTCAACTACAAGTTTTAGAGTTGAAGATTGAACTCGTCCACCTGAAAGCCCTTTTTGAATTTTTGATGCAAGAAGAGGTGAAAGCTTATATCCAACAACTCTATCAAGAAGACGACGAGCTTGTTGAGCGTTTACCATATTCATATCTATTTTACGAGCAGAATCAAGAGCATGTTTGATAGCTGTCTTTGTAATCTCGTGAAATACGATACGAGGTAACTCCTCTGGGTCTTTTTTTATGGCATGTGCGATATGCCAACCGATAGCCTCACCCTCGCGATCCTCATCGGTCGCGATATAAATAGTATCAGCTTTTTTGGCTAATGCTTTTATCTCTTTTACAATAGCAGAGTTTTCTTTTGCCACAGAGTATGTTGGAATAAGATGGTTAGTTTCTTCATCAACAGTGATTCCAAAACGAGATTTAGGTAAATCACGGATGTGACCTTTAGAGGCAATAACCTCATAACCCTTACCTAAAAAGTTCTTTATAGTCTTAGCTTTAGCAGGTGACTCAACGATAATTAAATTCAAATAGTATTCCTATATATAGTATAGTGATTTGTTTTAGTGAGCGAAGTGTAGCAAAAAAATGTTAAATAGGGGAAATCACTAGCAATCTAGCTTTACACAAAGTTCACTCTTGACTTTTATAAAACTATCTTTTTTTAATGAGGCTATAAATTTTGAACCAATGATTAGACTGCTGTCTATCGCTGTTAATTTTGGAACTATAACAACAGAATCTTTTTTGATAGAACCATCTTCTATATCTTGATTTGTTATCACTATCCCATCTCTTTTAAGGTTGCTAGTTAGAGGTAAAATAAGTAAGTAATTTTTATCAATGCTTTTAAAAACTAAAACAGGTCGTCCTTTAGCTTTTTTAAAATCAGAGTATGGCATGTGGATAAAGTAAATATTTCCTACCATTTTTCATAATCCTCATCTTCATCTCCAAACTCGTTGTTGCTAAGTCCAATAGCGATTTTTCCAAAGTTGTCTATCTCGTTGTCACTCCAAAAACTCCACTCTTCATTTGAAGTGTTTATTTTAATATACTTTTCATAGTCCATCACCACTACAAAAGGTTTATCTCTTTTAGTGATAAGAATATCATCACGAAGAGCTTCTTGAAGGCGAACAGAATTTTGTTTTATCTCCGTAGCAGATATAGTATGCATGAAATGTTCCTTTTGTCTATTTAGGTTATTATAGCTATTTGGTAGATAAAAAGTCAAATAGTGAAAGAATTTATAAATTTATTAAAGTTTTTTTTTTCAGTGTCGATTTAACTAGCATCAAGGCAAGGAAGCCAAGATACAAAATTAACTAGAGCGAAAGGCTCTTACCCTAAAAGGATTTATTATGGGATTTAGAATTAACACAAATATTGCGGCAATGAACGCACACAGAAATGCTACGATGAACAATGTTGGACTTGATAAAAGTCTTAACGCTCTTTCTTCAGGTTTAAGAATCAATAACTCAGCTGATGATGCTGCCGGACTTGCTATTGCTAACAAAATGTCAGCACAGTCACAAGGACTTGGTCAGGCTATTCGTAATGGTAATGACGGTATTGGTCTTGTTCAAACTGCTGATGGTGCTATTTCAGAGTTAGTAAATATTGCTCAAAGAATTCGTGTTCTTGCAGTTCAAGCTTCGAATGATACTATGGTTGATGATGACCGTGAACTTGCTGATAAAGAGGTGACTGCTTTAGAGACTGAATTTAAACAAATTGCAGATACTACATCGTTTAATGGTATGAATTTACTTGATAACTCTGGTTCTGATGGTGCTGGTGCTGATTTTGACATTCAGATTGGTCATTTAGCTGCTGAAACGATAGCAGTAGCTGCAGTTGATACAACAGCTCTTGATGGCTATGTTGCTACATCTGGTATTGACACTAAAGTTAATGCTCAATTAACAATTGCTGAAATGGATGATACTATTACGGCTCTAGCTGGTAATCAAGCTGATTTGGGTGCTACTCAGAACTCGATTAGTTCAGCTATAAGAAACATCTCTGCTACTCAGGTAAATATTGCGGCGGCAGAGTCTCAGTTAAGAGATGTTGACTTTGCAGCAGAGAGCGCAAACTTTGCAAAACATAACATCTTAGCTCAGTCTGGTTCATATGCTATGAGTCAAGCTAACGCTGTTCAACAAAATGTTTTAAGATTATTACAGTAGTAATTATTCTTAAACATTTTAAGCCAAAGATTTTTTGTCTTTGGCTTTTTTTTTGCCCTCATTTTTTCTTCAATAACTTACCTAAATAATTTACTAAAATTGTCGATGTAACTACATAATATAAACTATAATAATTAAAGATTATTAATGTAAAAGGATTTGTTATGGCTATTAGTTCAGTGGGAGCAGGCTCCGGTGTTTTAACACAAGATATTTTAGATAAACTAAGAGAAGCGGATGATGCACAATATGTAACGCCGCTAGAACTCTCTTTAGCTAACGAGGATGACAGAAAAAAGGCTCTTGAGGTTATAGATGCAAGTATGACTAATCTTATAGATAGTATAAATGCACTCAAAGATTCAACTCTATTTCAAGAACGAAGTGCAACAGTTACGGGTTCTTCGGTTGAAGTGAGTGCAATTATAAATACAGACCTTCAAGATTTTACTCTAGATGTAACAAAACTTGCAACTAAACAAATAGAAGAATCTGGTGCATTTACATCAAATACTGAAACTATCGCTAATGGCGTTGGTAGTATGAACTTAAATATCGATGGTGTTGATTTTACTATAGACTATGATGCTTCAACAACTTTGGATGATTTAAAAAATTTGATAAATGATATAGCTGGTGAAAAAATAGATGCTACTGTGGTTCAAATAAGCAGTGGAGATTTTCGCCTTTTTGTAAGTTCAGTAGATACAGGGACAACTCAAAATATCACGATGACAGACAACTCTGCACAATTAAAAGATACTCGCCTAACAACAGGGATGATAGACCTTCAAACTGGAGAAGATGCTACATTTACTTTTAATGGGCAAGCAATCACTAGAACAAGTAATAATGTAGATGACCTAATTACAGGCTTAACTATAACATTAAAAGAGGTTGGTACCTCAAGTGTTAGTGTAATGCAGGATAATGAAAGTATTTTAGAAAAAATAGATAGTTTTGTTGATAAATACAATGAAACAATGACTGAACTAGATAAGATGACAAAATCTAGTGTAGATAGTGAAACCAGAGGTATTTTTTCTGGAGATAGTACTATAAGAAGTATGAAAAGTTATATTACAAATATGATAACAGACACAACTTCTGGTTCTATATTTGACTTTGGTTTTGAACTAGATAAAGAGGGTAAATTAAGTATAGATAAAGATGTATTTACTGAAAAATTAGAAAATGATAATGCAAATGTACAAGCTTTTCTTGCTGGTGGAACATTTACAAATGATGATGGTACAACCGTAGAACTAGATGGAGCTTTTACAGCATTTTCAAGCACAATAGAAACATATACAAAATATAATGCAATTCTAGATCAGATGAAAGATTTTATAAAAGAGTCTAAAGACACACTAGAAGATAGAAAATTACAAATGATAGAAAACTTAGATTCTAAGTATCAAACGATGCAAAAAAGATTTATTGCCTATGATATTATGATGAGTAGATTGAACTCTGCATCATCAATGTTT
>JAGGWE010000090.1 GCA_021157665.1 Sulfurimonas sp. | reverse complement strand
GATTATCTATTTTTACTTCTAAATCTTTTATCATAATATTTTGAATATTCTTTTTTTTTCTTTGTAAATTTAGTATTGTTTCATTTTTAATTATTTCTATCTCTATTTTTAAATCTTCCACTTTATTTTGTGAATTTAATATTAAATTCTGATAATTAACTATTTGTAAAGATGCTATAGTTGAAGATATTTTATCATTACCTTCCATATCATTTTGATATATTTGCATTACTGCTTTTGCATACTCTTTTAATTTATTTGTATGAAATTTAATCTTCTCATGTAAAGTATTAATTTTTATTTTATTGTAAAAATCAATTTTTTTATCAATCTTAACAATCTCCTGAGTTTTTAAAAGTTTTATCTCTCTTTTTAATTTTGTTATATCTTGTGTTTTAAACCTTTTTATTTTTGCATCAATCTCAATTATTTTTTGAGTTTTAAGTAGTTTTATTTGTTGTTTAAGATTTTTAATTTCTAGGTTTTCTAAAGTGCTTATTTTAGTTTTTATTATTTCTATATGGTTACTATTACTTAAAATAAATTGGTCTATCTTACCTTTATATTCATTTTCAATATAAGCTACAACTTCTTTATTCTTCTGCAGTGCTTTTTCATTTGATATCGCTTGTGTTTTTATCTCAACAAAGTTTTTTAATTTTTTATGTGTAGATATACTTGAAACTTCTGAAATAAATTTCTCTTTTGAAGAGATTTTATCTTCTACATTAAATACTAAATTTACTGTTTTTACTAATGTAGTAGGTTCTGCTATTAAATTCTCTCCAATAAATCCAATTTGCAGATTTGACTTAACTTCAAATATAGGGGTTCTTGTAACTGCCCATATTATTGCTCCAAGGGTTACAACTGAAGTGAAAACAATAATGAACATTTTTTTATCCATTACTATTTTCCATAATTCTCTTAAATCTATCTCATCCTCTTCTATACACTTTGTACCATTTTGACTCATAAAATCTCCGAGAAAAAATTTATATAATTTAAAAATATAATAAAAACACTAAATACCGCTATCACAACCAAGGAAGCTAATCCATAAAACTTTTTTTTCAATATAAAACCTATAAATAATCTAATTTGGTTAATTATAATCATTTTGGACTTACAAAGTACTTACAATTTGTACAAAATTATCCATATTGGATTTATAGTAGAGGACTTTATGGAAGTTATTGAAAAAATAAACTATCTCATCCAAGAGAGTAAAATCACAAAAAGAGAATTTGTAAATAAACTACTTTCTTTAGAACCAAAACTTAAAACTACTGGTGAAATACCATCAGAACAGACAATATATAGATATTTGAATGCCCAACGAGAACTAAAAGTAGAATTAATCCCATACATCGCTGAAGTTTTAGAGGTTGAGGAGCAGGAACTTTTTAGATTTGATATAGAGTATGCTACAGAGTATAATCTTCGATATTCAAAAGATGCAAGAGAGATTTTAGATTTACTTCAATATACCCCTAAAAACATGATAGAACATATCAAAGAAACTCTTACTTGTTATAAAAAGGATTATGAAAAAGGTATAAAAAAAATAGTTAAAAATTAAACTTCCATAATTCCCAAGTTTTATCATGCAAATTTATACATTATTTTGTGTTATTATTTGTTATATGCATTCCCATCGAGGACGATGGGAACGAGAGTGATATGTTTAGGTGAAGAGTTTGTATTGATTATTTAGCTAAAATCAAAGTTAATTTTGAAGCTTTTTTAGGATCCATTTTAGATAGAATTTTTCCAACCGTTTTAGGTTTTAATGATGATAAAATACCTGCTGCTTCTTGAGTATCCATATCAGAAAGAATATTTGAAGCTGAAGCTGGTTTCATTTTTGCAAAAGTTTGAGCTATTTTATTCATTTTAGAACTTTTCAACTCTTTTAATACAAGCTCATTTTTTTTGAGCATATTTTTAATAGATTCCTCTTTTTGAGTAATCTCTTTAAGCTTAGCATCTACAGTTTCTTCTTTTTGAACTAAGTTGCTTTCTTTTTTCTTTAATAACTCTTCGGTTGCTATTTTCAAAGCATCTAAAGCTTGTTTTTGCTCATCTATTCTTTCAAGTTCAACTAAAAGCTCACTCTTTCTCTCTTTAAAAATCTCAGTACAATCAAAAAGTCTATCACTAGTTTGAAGAGCCATTAATGATGTAATAGTAAATATTGTAAGTAATAAAAATCTCATCACTAAGTCCTATTTTTAATTTTTATTGAGTGTGTCATAAGAGCAACTTCATCTAAATCTTTTGCCTCTTTAATTTTTTGCTCTTTTAAAACTTTTTTAATCTCTTCAAGTTCAAGATATTTAAATTTTTCATGTTCAATCATATCAAGTTTTAATTGCTCTTTAGCTTGAAGAACTTGATTTTTTGCAAAACTCATCCACTCTTTGTTATGTTGAATAAGTCCTCTTTGAGAATCTAGTAGTGTTCTAGTAGCTAACATTTTAGACATCACACCAGAGCGTGGAACTTCTAAGCCATTTAAAGAAGAATAGGATGTTTCAAGTGCCATTGTTGCAGCATTTAAGTCTGCATTTGCGCTTTGCACTGCTCGTTCACTTTTATCCATAGTATTTTTTTTCAAAGTTACTAAAGAGCTAAAGCGAGTCTTCATGCAATGTGTCCTTTTTAAAGAATTATTGTATCTTCTCTCTCAGGTGATGTAGAAATAATCCCAACTTTTGTTTGTGAAATCTCTTCGATTATTTTAACATACTCTTGAGCAGTTGCTGGTAAATCTTCAAATTTTCTAACTCCAACAGAATTATCCCAACCTTTAAAAGTTTTGTAAATCGGTGTTACAGCATCTAAATCTGATGGCATATAATCTATCTCTTGCCCATCAAGTTCATAAGCTACACAAACTTTAACCTCATCAAATCCATCAAGAACATCAAGCTTCATAAGTGAAAGTTCGTCACATCCATTTAATCTTGAAGCATATCTTGTAGCTACTGCATCAAACCAACCACATCTTCTAGCACGACCAGTTGTTGTTCCAAATTCATGCCCTTGTTCTCCAAGTCTTTGTCCATCATCACCATGGTCTTCAGTTGGAAATGGTCCATTTCCAACACGAGTACAGTAAGCTTT
>JAGGWE010000172.1 GCA_021157665.1 Sulfurimonas sp. | reverse complement strand
ATACAGATGAAAGTTCATTGATCTCGCTATCTATCTGATTTTTAGTGATTTTTTCAAGTTCTAAAATAGCATCATTCTGAACTTTACCATAGATATTTTTATAAACATCTTCAAAGTTTGTTTTTTGTTTATCTACTAAAATTCTAAGTTTTTTGATTATATTTAAAGATTCAAGAATCGTATTGTTGGTTGTATATGTTTCATATGCTTGAAACTGTGAGTCAACGATTTTTCTTTGTTGTATCAGAGATTTTAATGTACTTTTAGATGAATCACCTAAATACATAACAGTCATACCTCTTTCGCGAGAGATATTTTCGACTAAATCATTTAGTTGTCTATTTTCTGCTAATTTTTCTTGTAAATTTTTAGCAACTTGATAGTTGTTAAAAGATTCATATGCAAAATAACTTGTCACAGAAAACACGATTAGTATCGGTAGTAAACTAATTAATCTAAGTCTATTTTTTAGTCCTAATTGCATTTTTTTAGCCTTCTAAATTTGAAATTCTGATAATTTCTTCTGTCAGAGCAATATTGATATTTTTAGCAATATTAATATTTTCTGTTTTTGTTAAAATTTCTAATTCTTTTGTAAATTCGGTTATTCTCATATTGTCACACATTGCTTTTAATTGTGCGGCTTTATTTTTCCATATTGAAGAGTCGTTATTTTCAATAGCCTCAGAGATAGAGTTTGAGATATCTTTAGCTTCATAGATAAAATCTTCATAAAGTTCTATAAAATTTTCATAATCTATACCTATCTCCTCAGCAACCTCTTTTTTATTGTATCCTGCAGGTGAATCTTCTATAATATCTATAGTCTCATTATCTATCTCTATGCCATCAATAAGTTCTATATCTTCTAGCTCAACAGATTCATTTTCTAAAGATATTATCTCTTCATCACTGATAGTTTCTATATTTATAGAATCATCTATCTCTACAGTTTTTTCTTTATTTTGATTTAAAAAATCATCATCAGCGAGTTCTAAAATATCTATTTTTTCAGGTACTTCATCATCTCTTATTGCTTGAATTTCGTCGTCTATTTTAGTTTTTGTAACTTGAATTTTTTCTCCTGATAATTTAGAGATTATATTATAAAAAGTATCTAGATTTATTTTTATATCACTGTGATTGTCTGATGTGTTTATTACGCTTAGTGCTTCAAAAGCATCTTCTATTCTTAGATTTGCAGCAACACCTTTTAGTTTATGTGACATAGTTTTTACATTTTCACTTTCACCATTATCAAATGATTTATAAAGTTCAGTTTTAAACTCTTTTGCTTGGGCAACAAAATCTTCTATAAATTCCTCTATTAAATCTACAGGTAGCCCAAGTTCATCAGAAGCTATTTTTGGATCATAAATATATCCATTATCAAAAATTTCAAGAGATGTAGTTTCTTGTGGTATCTCTTTTTCTAAGTTATCATCAAGATCTAGGTCAATAGGTATATCTAAATCTATAGGTTCAAAAGGCTCTTCAAATATAGGTTCTTCAACAAGCACTTCAGTTTCTGTAAATTTTTCAACGCTATCTTCTGGTTCAGGAATTTCAAGATCTATTATAGGCTCTTCTATAACTTTTTTCTCTATCTTAATCTCTCCAGAACTTGATAATTCTCGAAGATTAACAAGAGTTACTAAAAATGCTTTTGATGATGGGTCATCTGTTAAATAAATAGTTTTAACATCTAATAGAGATTTAAAAGTTCTTGATTTAGTATCAATAATAACTTTTGCATGTTCTATAGAGTTTGAACAAGCTATGAAATCAATCCAGCTAACATGAGTAAAATTATGTACTAAACCTGGTTCTTTTACAAACATATCTGCAAAGTCAGATACATTAGATATCAACTCTGATAGGTTTGAAAAACCAAGTGCATTTAAATCTTCTTCATCAATTCCTATAAATTCTTTTTTACTATTATAGATTAACATATCTGTACCTTATTTTTGATCTTTATACATTTTAATGTATATCTCTTGTGCTTCTTGGATATCTTTTCGTGAAGCTGCCTTTCTAGCTGCTATATATCCAGTGATTTCGTGATTTTTATTTTCAATAGGTAAGATTTCTGTATCAACCCAATAGTATAAACCATCTTTTCTAAGATTTTGAACTATACCATTCCATGTGTGTCCAGATTTAATGGTATCCCACATTTTTTCAAATGCAACTTTTGGCATTGATGGATGCCTAATGATATTATGTGCTTGACCAATTAACTCCTCAGAAGTGTATCCAGAAACTTTACAAAATTGCCTATTTGCAAATGTTATAACACCTTTCAAATCAGTTTGACTAATTATTGTGTCATCATTAAAAAAGAACTCTTCATCTATTGGTACTACTGAATCCATAACAAGACCCCTATTTTTGTAATCTAAGCAAATATAACATAAATTACAACAAAAAAAACTTATTTATAAATATTTTTGATTACATTTGCATCTTTTGTATTTAAAATAGAACTAATCTCATTTAAATCTGTAGTTTTTAATGCTTCAAAAGTTCCAAAATGATTTAGTAGTTTTTTTATCTTGGCATGTGATATACCATTTAAAGTTAAAAGTTTTGACTCTTTATCAAGTTTTAGTTTTGTTTTTTTATGAAAAGTTATTGCACTCCTGTGTGCTTCATCTCTAAGATTTTGTGTCCATTGAAGTCTTTTATCGCTTGGTTTGAGTTTAAAGCTCTCATTTATAGTGTGGATGATGTCATTTGCCTTACCTTTGGCACGATGAGATTTCGCATCAATTTTTTCTTTAGAGATAGCAATAACATCTATAAAAACAGCAGATGAATCTAAAATATCTTTTGCCAATTTTAAAAGTGTAGTTCCCCCATCGATTATCCATAAATCTGGTGGTGAAACTTTGGAAAAACTCTCAACTCTTCTTGTTAGCGTTTCCCTCATTTGGGCATATTCATCTTTTGCCTCAAGATGGTAGGTTCTGTAGCTTTTTTTATCAAACTTTGAGTTCTCATAAACCACCATCGCTCCAACAGTTGCAACTCCAGCCATATGGGAGTTATCAAAGATTTCAACTCTTAGTGGAATTCTTTCTAAAGATAACAACTCTTTTAACTCACTTAAAAGTTTTTTAGAGTCAGTTGAAATATCTTTTTTAAGAAGCTCTTTAGCATTTAAAAGTGCTAAATCTATTAGATGTTTTTTATCTCCTCTTTTTGGATGAATAAGTTGAGCTTTTTTTCCAAAAACTGTGCTTAAGTGGTTCCCAATTATCTCCATCTCTTTAAAGCCACATGCCAAGAGTATCGGAGCGATGATTGGTGGTTTTTCATTTGAATAAAAATCTAGTAAAACCCTTTGATAGATCTCATCCTCATCGTAGCCCTCATTTAGCTGTATAAAATCGTGAGAAGATGAAATAATTCTACCATCTCTCATAAATATTCTAACAACAACAGCACGACTCTCACTATTTGCAACTGCAAAAATATCGTAGTTCTCACCACTCGCAAAATCAATCTCACTTTTAATCTCTGAACGAGATATTTTTTCGATTCTATCTCTTAATTCAGCTGCTTCTTCAAACCTTTCTGTCTCAGCATAAAACATCATTTTATCTTTAAGTTTAGAGATTAAAAGCTTTTTATTTTTTATAAGGGAGAGTGCTAAATCAACCTCTTTTTTATACTTGGCATGTGGGATATTAAGTTCACATACCCCAAGGCATTTATCTATCTGATGATATAGGCATAGCTTTTTGTTTTTCAAAGAGCCTTTTTTTTGAACAAGTCGGCATATTTCGTAGATAGAATCTAAAATATCTCTAGCACCAATAGAATAAGGACCAAAGTAACTTATATTTTTACTTTTTATAATTTTTCTAGTTATCTCATATCTTGGATATTTTTGAGAGTTATCTATATAAATATAAGGATAAGTTTTATCATCACGAAGTAAAATATTGTATTTTGGATTTAATTGTTTAATGAGAGAGTTTTCTAAAATTAAAGCATCATGTTCAGAGTTTACTACTATATAGTTCATTGAAACGGTTTGATTTATCATCTTTGTGATTCTAGCTGAGAGATTTGATTTTGCACAAAGTTTAGGTGAGAAATTAAAGTAACTCTTCACCCGATTAGATAGATTTTTAGCTTTTCCTATATAAAGGAGATGGTTGTTCTCATCAAAGTATTGATATATCCCTGCGGCATGTGGGAGTTGTTTTATTGTTGTCTCAAGTGTCATTTTTAGCTTTTATAATAGTTTGAATAGATTTTACTAAGCTATTTAATCT
>JAGGWE010000025.1 GCA_021157665.1 Sulfurimonas sp. | reverse complement strand
TAATGCTTCAATTATGTACGATAGAAAACTTTATCGTGAAGATATAGAGGGTTCACTTGCACATGCCGCAATGCTTACAAAACAAGGTATTTTAAATACAGAGGAACTCTCTCAAATTACTGATGGACTAAATCAAGTTATGAAAGAGATAGAATTAGGAGAGTTTGAGTGGAAAATCTCTGATGAAGATCTACATATGGGTATCGAGAAAAGATTAACTGCTTTAATCGGTGATGCTGGAAAAAAACTTCATACTGCAAGAAGTAGAAATGATCAAGTAGCTGTTGATTTCCGTCGTTTTGTAATTCGTAAAAATGGTGAAATAGTTGAGGCTCTTAAACTTTTAATGCAAGAGGTAATTGTAGTAGCAGATAAACATACTGAGACTTTAATCCCTGGTATGACTCATCTTCAACATGCTCAACCGATTAACTTTGCATTCCATTTAGGTGCTTATCTTTCTATGTTTAAAAGAGATATTGAGAGATTTGAGAATTCTGCGATAAGAAACAATGTTTCACCTCTTGGTTGTGCAGCACTAGCAGGAACTCCACATGCCGTAGATAGAGATATGACAGCAGAGATGTTAGGTTTTGATTCTGTTAGTGTAAACTGTTTAGATACAGTAAGTGATAGAGATTTTGCATTAGAGATTTTGTTTAATATCTCAACAATGATGATGCATATATCTCGTTTGAGTGAAGAGCTTGTTATGTGGTCATCTTATGAGTTTGGTTTTGTAGAACTTAGTGATGAATACTCAACTGGTAGTTCAATCATGCCACAAAAGAAAAACCCTGATGTTCCAGAGCTTCTTCGTGGGAAAACTGGACGAGTTTATGGTTCTCTAATGGGACTTTTAACTGTTATGAAAGGTCTGCCATTAGCATATAACAAAGATACTCAAGAAGATAAAGAGGGTGTTTTTGATTCAGTTGAGACAGCTGAAATTTCATTAGAGATTTTAAAAGAAGCTATCAAAACTATGGAAGTTAAATCTCATAACATGGAGTCGGCATGTGCGATTGGGCATTTATCTGCGACTGATTTAGCTGATTATCTAGTTGAAAAATGCGATATTCCATTCCGTGAAGCTCATTTTATTACTGGTCGTGCAGTAGCAAAAGGTGAAGAGATAAATGTTGATTTATCAAAAATGGATTTTAAATATCTTAAAGAGATTGATGAAAGAATAAATGAAGATGTTATGGAGTATTTAGGTTTAAGACACTCTATGAATGCAAGAACTTCTGCTGGTGGAACTGCAACGAAACGAACTTTGGAACAGTTAGAATATTTTAAAAAATATCTTGATATTCAAGGCTCTTAAGCCTAGAATATTTTAGAAATGACCTTGAGGGTCTGCATCGCTAAAGTGTTCCCATTTTAGTTTTGCACCACCTAAAATATGAAAATGTAGATGTCCAACTTCTTGACCACCATTTTCTCCTATATTTGTGATAACTCTATAACCACTTTTATCAATTTTAACCTCAGAGGCAACTTTTTGAATAAATGTTGTCATATTTGACATAAGTTCTGGAGTTACTTCGTTAAAACTATCTACATGAACTTTTGGGATTGCTAATATATGAACAGGAGCTTTTGGATTTATATCATGAAAAGCTAGAAAATTATCATCTTCTAAGATAATATTTGATGGGATTTCTTTGTTAACGATTTTACAAAATAGACACATAATTTGTTTCCTTATTTCTTAAGTATTTCCCATAATTGTAGCATATAAATTTAATATGAAGCTATTTATAATACAAATTTAAATATAATATATTCTAAAATTTTACAATTATGGGTGATTCTATTGAAAGAATGGTACGATAAAATAAAAGAGGTACAAAGTGTGAATGCTCTTGAAGAGATTCGCATATCAGTATTTGGAAAAAAAGGTGTTTTAGCTGCAGAATTTGCTAAGATGAAAACTGCACCAAATGAGCAAAAAGCACAAATAGCAAAAGATTTAAATACTCACAAAAGTGCTTTGATGAATGATTTTACTGCTAGAAAAATAACTCTTCAAACCTTAGAGTTACAAGAGGCTATGAAAGCTGAAGCAATTGATGTTTCTTTGTTTAGTTCAAAAAGTCAGGCTGGTGCATTACATCCAGTAATGGAAACAATGGACAGAATTGTTGAGTATTTCTCATCAATGAACTTTGCTGTGAAAACTGGAAATATGATAGAAGATGATTTCAATAATTTTGAAGCCTTAAATCTTCCTAAATACCATCCAGCAAGAGATATGCAAGATACTTTTTATTTTAAAGATGAGATGCTTCTTCGTACACATACTTCACCAGTTCAGATTAGAACTATGATGAATACAAAACCACCTATTCGTATGATAGCTCCTGGTGCTGTATTTAGAAGAGATTATGATTTAACACATACTCCTATGTTTCATCAGATAGAGGGTTTACTTGTTGATGAAGAGGGAAAAGTATCTTTTGCAAATTTAAAATATATTTTAGAAGACTTTTTAAAGTATATGTTTGGTGATATTGAAGTTAGATTTCGCCCATCATTTTTCCCTTTTACAGAACCATCTGCAGAGGTTGATATCTCATGTGTATTTTGTAAAGGTAAGGGTTGTAGAGTTTGTTCTAAAACAGGTTGGTTAGAAGTTTTAGGCTGTGGAATTGTTGATCCAAATGTTTTTAAGGCAGTAAGATATGAAAATGTAAGTGGATATGCTTTTGGTTTAGGTGTTGAGAGATTTGCAATGCTTATACATCAAATAGGTGATTTGAGATCACTATTTGAGGGAGATATTAAGTTACTGGAGCAGTTTCAATGATAGTTACTAGAAGTTGGTTAAATGAATGGATTGATTTAGATGGAATCTCTACGGATGATTTATGTAAAACTTTTAACTCTATAGGTTTAGAAGTAGATTCTTTAGAGAGTTATAGTGTACCAAAGAAAATTATTTTTGGTCGTGTTTTAGAGTGTGAAAAACATCCAGATGCTGATAAACTTAATGTTTGTAAAGTAGATATTGGCACAAGTGTTCGTCAAATTGTTTGTGGTGCTTCAAATGTAAGAGTAGGGCTTGATGTTGTTGTTGCAACTATTGGTGCTGTGATGCCTAGTGGACTTACTATAAAACCTGTTAAGCTTCGTGGTATTGATTCTGAGGGGATGATTTGTTCGGCGGGCGAGATAGGATTACCTGATTGTCAAGATGGTATTTTAGAACTTGATTCAAGTATTGGTAAATACAATTTAGGGCAAGAGGTTTGTGAGAGTAAAATTTTTAGTGATGATATTATTGAGATTGAACTTACTGCAAATAGAGGCGACTGTTTAAGTATTAGAGGTGTTGCACGAGATTTAAGTGCTGCTTATGATAGACCAATTAAAGAGCATAAAGCAAATGATAGTGATAATAAAAAAGGTATCGGTAGATTACTTAGTTTATCTCATGAAAAAGATTTAGATGTAAGTCTTAGTTATAAAGTTATAGATTTAAAAAATTTATCTCTACCTTTAATAGTTAAATTAAGATTAGCACAGATAGATGAATCAAGAGATACTGATATAAATTCTTTACTCTTATATGCAACTCACACAAGTGGTGTTATTTTAAGAGCTTATAATTATGGTTTCTTTTGTAGAGAAAATGATACTATGGCTAAAGTTGAATTAAATGAAGATGAAAAAGGTTTTGCTTCTATTGTATCGACTGAAAAAGCTTCTATTGTTGGTGTTATTCAAGAGGATGTATCAAAAGTAACTTATGATGAGGGGATGATTTTACTAGAAGCTAGTTATATCCCCCCTGATATTATCTCTAAACAGATGTCATTAGCAAAGGTTGATTCTTGTCCATCTTTTTATAGAACTTCAAGAGGTAGTGAACCAGCTTTAGATACTGGATTATCATATTGTTTAGATATTTTAGAAAACAGTTCTGATTCATCAGTTTTTAGTGGAAATATAGAACTTGGTAATAGTTACAAGGATATAATAATCTCCTTGACTAAAAAAGAGATAGATGATATTGTTGGAGCAGATATTAACAAGGTTAAAATCAGTAAAATTCTTAAAAACTTAGGTTTTAATACAGATAAATCTTCAGCAGATAATTTTGTTATTGGTGTTCCTCAGTATCGCCATGATATTGTAAATAAGCAAGATATTGTTGAGGAGATAGTTCGTTTAGTTGGGATTGATAATATCCCATCTAAGGCATTTACTTTTACAGAAGAAAACAAACTTCAAGATGATTATTTTAAATATAAAAAAAGAACTATTTTTAGACATCGTGCAGCAGCAAGTGGTTTTTTTGAATCTATTCATTTTGTATTTGATGAGAAAAAAGTTTTAGAGAGTTTTGGTTTTGAAACTACAGCAGATGAGTTAGCACTTTTAAATCCTATTGTAAATACTCTTGATACTTTAAGAAGCACTCTTATGACAGGACTTTTAAAAGCAGCATCAAATAATGTAAAATCTGGATACTCTCAAGTTAAACTTTTTGAAATTGGTTCAGTATTTAACTCAAGAAGAGATGAGTCACTTAAAATGTCTATACTTTTTAGTGGAAATAAAGAGGCTGAATCTCTTTTAAATTCTGGAAAACCAGCTAAAATAGATTTTGGATTATTTGCTCAAAAAGTCTCAGATATTATTGGTGAATTTGAATTAAAAGAGTATAAAACTACACATAAACTTTCTCATACTTATCAATCAGCAGAAGTTATTGTTAATAATGAAAAAATTGGTGAGCTTTTTCGTGTTCATCCAGATGTAGAAAAAAGTTATGATTTAGAAGCAACATATCTATGTGAACTTGACTTTGATAAGATTCCATATGCTCTTAAAACTGCTAAAAAAAGTTCTAAATATCAGGCATCAAATAGAGATTTAAGTATTATTATGCCGCGAGATATGAGTTTTGATAAGCTTAGAACGGTAATAAATGCAAATGCTACAAGTGAACTTATTAACTTCTATCCTGTAGATAGATACAGCGATGAGAGTTTAGGGGATAATGTTAGTTTATCTATTCGTTTTATACTTCAATCAGACGATAAAACATTAGAAGAAGAAGATATAACTTCATCAATGGATACAATTTTAGATGCACTTAAAAGTGAGTTAGGGATTGGACTTCGTGACTAGTGTAACTATAAAACCTTGTGAAGAGTTTTCACTAGAAATCTCTTCTATCGCTCCAGATAAATCTATCTCTCACCGTTCTGCAATGTTCTCTATGTTGGCATGTGGAACAAGCGAGATAAGAAACTTTTTAAGAGCAGAAGATACTTTAAATTCTTTAGAAATTGTAAGAAATCTTGGTGCTATTATCGAAGATGATGGTGAAGTTATTAAAATCACTTCAGATGGTATAAAAGAGAGTTTTGAGATTCTTGATTGTGGAAACTCTGGAACTGGTATGCGTCTTTTTTGTGGTTTTTTAAGTTCTGCAAACGGTCACTTTATTCTAACTGGAGATAAATATCTTCGTTCTCGTCCGATGAAAAGAGTAACACAACCATTGCGTGATATTGGTGCGAAACTTGATGCTAGAGACGATGGTAACTTAGCACCTATTAGTATTCGTGGGGCATCATTAAAAGCTTTTAACTATGATAGTAAAATAGCATCTGCACAAGTAAAGTCATGTATGATTTTAGCAGCTCTTCGAGCTGATGGAGTTTGTACTTATACTGAGCCTGAAAAATCTCGTGATCACACAGAAAGAATGTTAAAAGGGATGGGTGCTGATATACAAGTAGATGGATTAAAAACTACTATTGCACCTATGAAAGAGTTACTTTCACCTTTAATTATCAGAGTTCCAGCTGACCCATCATCTGCTTTCTTTTTTGCAGTTGCAGCGGCTATTACTCCACATGCCAAGATAACTCTTCAAGGTGTAACTTTAAATGAAACTCGTATCGAGGCATTTAAAGCACTAGAGAGAATGGGTGCTAACATCACTTATGAGATGACTGATGATAAGTACGAGCCTATTGGAGATATTACAGTTAAATATGCTCCACTTAAAGCGATTACAGTTGATGATAATATCTCATGGCTAATTGATGAACTTCCTGCTTTATCTATCGCTTTTGCATGTGCTGAAGGTGTTAGTGTAGTTAAAAATGCAGAGGAACTTCGTGTAAAAGAATCAGATAGAATCTCAACTGTTGTTGAGGGACTTACGGCATGTGGAATTGAAACTACTGAGTATGAAGATGGTTACACAGTTACAGGTGGAACTTTAAATAGTGCAACTGTAGATAGTGATGGTGATCACAGAATTGCTATGAGTTTTATCATTGCTGGGCTTAGATGTGGGATGGAAGTTACTGACTTAGATTGTATAAATACCTCTTTTCCAAACTTTTTTGAACTTTTACAGAAAATTACAAAAGTGGAGTTTAACTAATGATAATTCAACTTGCAGAGAGTTACGGTTTTTGTTTTGGTGTAAAAAGAGCTATTAAAATTGCAGAGGAGAACAAAAACTCTTCAACTTATGGACCACTTATTCATAACTCTAAAGAGATTAGCAGACTTGAACAAGATTTTAAAGTTGGTTTAACTGAGGACTATAAAACATTTAATGCTGGTGACAAAGCTATTGTAAGAACTCACGGAATACCAAAAAATGAACTAAAAGAGTTAAAAGACAATAAAGTTAATGTCGTAGATGCTACTTGTCCATATGTAAGAAAACCACAAAAAATTTGTCAAAAAATGAGTGAAGAGGGATATGACATCATAATTTTTGGTGATGAATCTCATCCTGAGATCAAAGGTGTTAAGAGTTATGCAGAACATGGTGCTAGAGTTGTAACAAGTGCTGATGAACTTAAAAATATGAAGTTTAAAGAAAAAATTGCACTTGTTGCTCAAACAACTAGAAGAGTTGAAGATTATATGGAAATTGCCAACTATTTAATCCCTCGTCATAAAGAGGTTAGAGTTTTTAATACTATATGTAATGCAACTTTTGAGAACCAAGAAGCTGTGAGAAAAATTTCAAGTCAAGCTGATATTATGATAATAATCGGTGGGAAAAACTCTTCAAATACTAAACAACTTTTTAGTATCTCAAATGATGATTGTCAAGATTCTTATCATATAGAAGATGAAAATGATATAGACTACTCTTGGTTTAAAGATAAAAACTTCTGTGGAATAAGTGCAGGAGCATCTACACCTGATTGGATTATACAAAATGTTATTAATTCAATCCAAGAGAATGTGAAATAATCTCTTTTTTTACCTATTTAATATAAAAATAATCAATAGTTAGGTATAATCACGAAATTTTTATGTAACAGAGGATAGGTAATGGCGTTCGATAACGAATCATTTGAAGAAGAAGAAAATTTTGCAGAGATGTTTGCAGCAAGCGAGAAGAAACAAGAAAGTAACCGTATAGTTGAGGGTGAGATTGTTGAGATTCAAGCAGATGAAAACAGAGCATTAGTTGGTGTTGGCGATAAGCTTGAAGGTATTATTAGTTTAGATGAGATTACTGTAGATGGTGAACTTGCATTTAAAACTGGTGATAAGATAAATGTAATGTTAATGGGATACTACAATGAGCGTCCTAAGATATCTTACAAGAAAGTTTTAGAGCAGCAAAAGACTATTGATTTTATCAATGCAAATAAAGATGACTTTGAAGATTTAGTTATTGAAGGTATTATCACTAAGAAAAATCGTGGTGGTTATGTAGTAGAAGCTGATACAGTTTCTTTCTTTATGCCTCGTTCATTAGCAGCATTTAAAGATACTGATGATGTTGTAGGTCGTAAAATAAAAGCACAAGTTGTTAAAATAGATGAGACTGAGAATTCAATCATTGTTTCTCGTCGTAAACTTTTTAATGAAGAGCGTAAAAAGAAAAAAGAGATTATTGATCAATTAATGGCAGATGATGTTATCGTTGAAGGTACAATCAAAAAAATCACTAGCTACGGTATGTTCGTAGATGTTGGTGGTGTTGATGGTTTAGTTCACTATAATGAAATCAGCTATAAAGGTCCAGTTAATCCATCTAAACTTTATAAAGAGGGTGATGTTGTAACTGTTAAAGCTATCTCTTATGATAAAGATAAAAGACATCTTTCTCTTTCAATCAAAGCTGTTCAACCAGATCCATGGGCTGAAGTTGAGTCTGAATTAGATGAAGGTGATACTATCACTGTAACTGTTTCAAACATTGAGGCATACGGTGTATTTGTTGATTTAGGAAATGATATAGAAGGTTTCTTACATATTTCAGAAATCACTTGGAACAAAAATGTTAAAAATCCTAATGATTATTTAACTGTTGGTGAAGAGATTGATGTTGAAGTTATCGAAATCAATTCTACTACACATAAACTTCGTGTATCTCTTAAAAGATTATTACCAAAACCATTTGATGAGTTCTTAAAGAACTACAATGAGGGCGATATTGTGACTGGTACAATTACTTCACTTACTGATTTTGGTGCATTTGTTCGCATCGCTGGTGTTGAAGGTCTTTTACATAATCAAGATATTTCTTGGGATAAAAGCACAAAATGTAAAGAAGTTTTAAAATCTGGCGAAGAGATTGAAGTTAAAATTGCTAAAATCAATGCTGAAGATCAAAAAATATCTCTAAATAGAAAAACTCTTTTAGAGTCTCCTATTGATAAATTTGCTTTAACTCATAAAGCAAATTCTGTTGTAACTGGTACTATCCGTGATATTAAAGATTTCGGTGTATTTGTATCTTTAGAAGATGGTGTTGATGCACTTATTCGTGATGAAGATTTAACTCCACTTATAAAAGAAGAGTTAGAAGCTGGTCAAGAGATTGAAGCTGCCATCGCTGTAATTGATACGAAAAGAGATCGTATTCGTTTATCTGTTAAAAAATTAGATTATATTAAAAATCAAGCACTTCTTGATGAGATTAATGATGATACATCTCACTCTTTAGGTGATTTAATTAAAGATAAAATCAGAAATTAATAAGTAAATATAAATGCAAAAGATATTAAAATGGCTTACTCCCCTCATTGGGGTTGGGGTGGCTATTTTTATTGTCTTTTTTCTTATCTCTATAAATTCTGAAAATGAATTTATAGATGAAAAACCATTATCTCTAAAAAGTGAAGTTATTCAGAAAGAACCAGAGAAAGTATGGTTAAATCATTTTTCTAAAACACAAAGGCTTGGATATTTTTATCCTGTTAATGAGGTTTATATTAAAGTTGATTTAGATGAAAAAATAACTAAGACTATAACATATAAATTATCTGCTCCCCATTTAGATCCATACCAACTATTTTGCTTAAAAGAAGAGTTAAAGCAACATCAGTTAAAGTATTTTCTAAAAAAAGATAAGGGTGGTGTAGAGTTACTTATTTTTTCTAAAAATATAGATAGACTAAATTCTTTAGTCAAAGTACTTAAAAATTATCAAATTTCGGCAAATATAGAGTCGTATAAAGAGGAAGATTAATGCAAAAATATACAGTTGTAGTTTGTGACCATATCCATGAAGCTGGATTAAAAATGCTAGAAGAAGATAAAAATATTAATTTTATCATGGCAGCAGATGTTGATAAGAAAGAGTTAGTTGAAAAAATTATTCCAACTGCTGATGTAGCAATTACTAGAAGTTCTACAGATGTTGATGCTAATTTTATCGCACATGCCAAAAATATGAAAGCTATTGTTCGTGCTGGTGTTGGTGTTGACAATGTAGATATTCCAGGATGTTCAAAAGAGGGTATTATTGTTATGAATGTACCAACTGCAAATACTATCGCAGCAGTTGAACTTACTATGACACATATGCTTTCATGTATGAGAATGTTTCCATATTCACACGATCATCTTAAAAACCAAAGGATTTGGAAAAGAGAAAAGTGGTACGGATATGAGATGAAAGGAAAAAAACTTGGTGTTATTGGTTTTGGTAACATTGGTTCAAGAGTTGCAAAGAGAGCTCAATCTTTTGAGATGGATATTGTTGCTTATGATCCTTATATTCATCCTAGTAAAGTTACTGATTTAGATATGACATATACTAAAAATTTTGAAGATATTTTGGCATGTGACATTATTACAATTCATACTCCAAAAAATCAAGAAACTCTTAATATAATTGGTGAAAAAGAGATTGCTAAGATGAAAGATGGTGTAGTTTTAATCAACTGTGCTAGAGGTGGTCTTTATAACGAAGAAGCACTTTTTAATGGTCTTAAATCTAAGAAAATTCGTTTTGCAGGTATTGATGTATTTAACAAAGAACCAGCAACTGATAATCTATTATTAGATTTAGATAATATTTGTGTTTCACCTCACTTAGGTGCAAATACTTTTGAATCTCAGTATAACATTGGTACTCAAGCTGCACAAAATGCGATAGAAGCTGCAAAAGGGATAGCATATCCACATGCCATGAATTTACCTATAGATGAATCTAAAATACCATCATTTGTTAAACCATTTTTAGAGATGGGACAAAAAATAGGTTTTTTAGAATCACAAATGAATAAATCACAAATCATAGCTATAAAAGTTAGTGGTCATGGTGAGATAGCTTCTTATGTTGATTCTCTTTCAACTTTTGTAGCAGTTGGCGCGATGAGCCAAAATAGTGATGATACTATAAATTATGTAAATGCAGAATTTGTAGCGAAAGAAAAAGGTATTAAAATAGAATCTGAAGCATTAGTTGATTCATCTGTATTTAAAAATTTAATTACTATAAAATTAACAACGGCAGAGGGAACAACAAGTGTTTCTGCAACTATTTTTGATGATGGTGTTAAGAGAATTGTTGCAATTGATGGTTTTGATATAGAAGTACCACTTAAAGGTGATATGATTTTATTTAAAAATAGTGATGTTCCAGGTGTTATTGGAAATATTGGCTCAACTTTAGCAAAGCATAATGTAAATATTGCAGATTTTTCATTAGCAAGAAATTCAGAGTCTCAAGCATTAGCAGTTATCTTAGTTGATGATATTGTTGATGAAATAACTCTTAACGAACTAGCATCACTTGATGCTTGTATTAGTGTTAATTATGTAAAAATTTAATTTATATAGTTTCCAAGGGTTACTTGGAAACTGATTTATTTAATAATTATATTTCATCTTTATACTATTTAAAGCTAAATTCTCTTTTTGACAACTCATTTTATCTAATCTAAAACTTGTTATATAAATATCATTATGATTATAAAAATGATAATCTATCTTTAATCCATCTTTCATAATTTTATAAATAC
>JAGGWE010000113.1 GCA_021157665.1 Sulfurimonas sp. | reverse complement strand
GAGCATTGGAGTAAGAGTAAAAACTATTCTATTTCAAGATTTGATTCATCTAAATCAGTGTATTTATAAATCATAACAATACCAACACTCTTTGGATAAATTTTATAAATAATTTTCATACCATCTAAAATAATTTCTCTGATACTTTCATCGTCAAATGTAGCATTTATTTTCATCAAGTCTATTTATTTAACTCTTCAAGGATTTCTTTAGATGAATAAGCATTACCATTTTCAATTTGCTCTAAACCTTTTAAAATACCAGCTTTCTCATATTTATAAATAGAGTCATCAATAATCTCAACTGATTCACCTTGCTTAGTTAAAGATTCTAAAAAAGATAAGATTTTTTGAGATACACCCTCTGAAGCATTTAAATGTAAAGTCATTGGGCAATCTCTTTATTTTAATAATTCTATTATAGCTGATTTTTTCTAGTTCCCAAGTAGAACTTGGGGACGAGAGAAAGTATTAATAACAGAAAAAAATGCTCTTGCTTTTTTTTGATATTTTATAGATGAATTAATTTTTAGATATAATACATTAAATGAGAATGAGGATTTATATTTGCCAACTTTACTCAATAAAAATGGTTTTAAGTTTTTCTTTTATGCGAATGAGCATGAATCAAAGCATATTCACATTATGAAAAATGATGGGTTTGCTAAGGTTGAATTAGAAAACTTAAAAGTAGTTCAAAACTATTTAAAACCTAAAGATTTAAAGTTAGCACTTGAAATAATCAAAGAAAATCAAAGTAACTTTACAAGGATTTGGAATGAGTGGTTTAATTAAAGGTAAAGAAGTTCATTTTGATGATGAATACTTGCATGTAAAACTTGAAGACAATAGAATAATATCGACACCAATGGAGTGGTATGAGCCATTAAAAAAAGCTTCAATTACACAGTTAAAAGATTATAAATTAATCTGTATGAATACTGGCATTGAATGGGAGTCTATAGATTACCATTTAAGTATAGAAAGTATGCTCGAACTTTCATTAAAAGATGTTGCTTAAGAAACCCACATGCCAAGAAACTAAACTTTATATCTCCCCATCTCTCCAAGCTTCAACTGCTTTTATAAGGTTTTCAAATCCGTCAACTTTTCCAACTATAAAAACTTCGTCTAAAACATAACAGCAAACAGTTCCGTTTAAATCTTGTAAAAACAGAGCATATTCATCTTCTGCTCTTTTGTCTGTTGAGATTACTCTCATATTATCTACTGTGTCGTTTATCATAGGTATAACATCAAACTCAACATTGATTAATTTTTTTCCGTCACTTGTATAGTTAGCCATAAGTGTCCTCTAATTTTAAATATCATAATAATACTGTTTTTTAGTTACAAAATTTTGATATAATTATTTTATGAGTAAATATTCCCAAATTACAGAGTACTTAGAACATTTTTTAGATAATGAGGTTCGTAAGACTGGTATAAAAAAAGTTGTTGTTGGTTTGAGTGGTGGGCTTGATTCTGCTGTTGTTGCAGTTTTGGCACATAGAGTTTTTAAAGATGATTTGTTATGTGTAAAAATGCCATCTCATTACTCTTCTCAAAGTTCGCTTGATGATGCAGATGAGTTGTGTCGTGATTTTAACCTTAGAAATGAAACAGCTTCAATCGAGCCGATGTTAAAGGCTTATGAAGAGATGAACCCAAATATGGATAATCTTAGAAAAGGTAATTTCTCATCTCGTATGAGAATGGCGACTCTTTTTGATATTTCTGCTCGTGAAAATGCTCTTGTTTTAGGTACTAGTAACAAGAGTGAACTTATGCTTGGATATGGAACACTTTATGGAGATTTGGCAAGTGCTGTTAATCCAATAGGGGACTTATACAAGAGTGAAGCCTTTGAACTTGCAGAGTATTTAGGTGTTTCAAAAAGCATCATTAAAAAGCCACCATCTGCTGATTTGTGGGATGGACAGAGTGATGAAGCTGATTTAGGTTATACTTATGCACAGTTAGATGAAGTTATGAAACTTTATGTTGAAGATAGAATTAGTGTTGAAGATATTATCAAACAAGGCTTTGACGCAGATATGACAAATATGATTGTGGAGAGAATTTTCCGTAATCATTTTAAGAGAAAAATGCCAGTGATTGCAAAACTCACATCAAGAACTGTAAACCATGATTTTAATTATCCACGAGATATAAGACTTTAGGAGAAGAGATGAAGATAAAAATACCATTTAGTAAGTTTGTAAACGGAGTAGAGACACATTCAAATGTAAGTGATGTTTTAGATGGAGAGGATACTAATCAAGTAGAAGAACTTGAGAGTGAATTTGCATCTTATATTGGGGTTGATTATGCCTTGGCTACTTCTCATGGTACTGATGCTCTTCATTTAGCGATGTTAGCACTTGAACTTAAAAGAGGAGATAAGGTTGTTTGTTCCGTAAATGCACATCCAAATGTTCCAGAGGTTGTTCGTCACTTTGATGCTGAGCCTATTTTTATAGATATTGATGCTGATTCTTATAATATAAATTTAGATTTATTAGAAAATTATCTACAAGATAAAAAGTCTAAAAAATTAAAAGCTGTTATAGTTACTCATATAGGTGGTAATACAGTTGATTTACAAAGACTTTATTCTATTGCTAAAATTTATGATGTTAAAATTATTGAAGATGCTTGTGATGCCTTAGGTGCAACTTATAATGGTGAAAAAATAGGTTCAACTGGTGCTGATATTACATGTTTTGATTTCTCTTCACATCTAAAGAAAAATGTATGTAATGGTGGTATGTTAGTTAGTAATGATGAAGAGATTATGGAACGAGCAAGACTTTTACATAATCATGGTATAACACGAGATGAAAACTCTTTAGAGTATATTTATGAAGTTGTAGATATTGGTAATGATTACTCTATGAGTGAGTTAAATGCAGCTTATATTAGAGCTCAAGTATCTCATCAAGATGAAAGTATAAAAAGACAAAGAGAGATAGCAAAAATTTACAATGAAACTCTTGTGAATGTAGAACATGTAACAATACCTAAAATAGATAATGATGAACATCCTTTCTCTTTATATGTTGTTAAAATAGATAAAAATCGTGATTCATTTGCATTAGAATTGCAAAAAGAGGGTGTTGGAACTGGTCTTCATTATATTCCACTTCATCTTTTAACATACTATAAATCAAAATATTCTCTTCGTATTAATGATTTTCCAGTGGCTCTTCGTGCTTATCAGCAGATTTTATCGCTTCCAATATATGCGGGTATGGATGATAAAGATGTTAAATTCGTATGTGATAAAATCAAAAAAATAGCTTCTACACGGGTTTAAAAAAGTTTGAAAAAATCTTTAGTATTTTGGATTGAAGAGTATTTCTACAATCCAAATTTTATTCAGAAACTCCTCTCTATTTTACTTTTGCCAATCTCTT
>JAGGWE010000145.1 GCA_021157665.1 Sulfurimonas sp. | reverse complement strand
TGCCCAAATTTTAGAGAAACATTTGAAAATTTTAGGTTTAAAAGTTATAATTGCGTCATCAAAGAATCCGTTCACATATATTTAATCCAAAAAGGAACCTAATGAACCAACATCTTAAACAGCTAATTGACCTATCAAAAGTAGATAAAGAGATTGATGCTTTTGAACCTCAAATTGAAGAAGCAAATTACAATTATGAAGCAGCTTTAGCAAAAACTCAGAGTATAGAGTCTGATATTGAAAACTTAACTAACGAAATTAAAGATGAAGAACTAAAAAAAGCAAAAAATGAGTTGCATTTAGCTGAACTTTCTCAAAAACTAGAAGATAATTCTAAAAAAAGTGGTGAGATTAAAACTGAACGAGAAATGAAATCTTTACAACTTGAAGAAGAGATAGCAAAAGAACAAGTAACTTTTGCAAATGAAGAGATTGAAAGACTTGAAAAAATTATTGAATCTAAAAAAGAGCAAGTTGATGCTGCAAAAGTTTCATTTGCAGAGTTACAATCAAATTTAGAAACAGTAAAAGCTGAAGTTGATGAAAAATTAGCTGTAATTAATAAAGATAGACAAGCAGTATTTGTTAAAAAAGAGAAACTTTTAAGTAATGTAAATCAAAAAGGTTTAGCGTTTTATCAAAAAATTCGTCGTTGGGCTAAAAATACAACTGTTGTTACAGTTGAAGATCAAGCTTGTATGGGTTGTCATATGGTAATTAGTGATAAAATTTATGCAGATGTTATTAAAGCAGAAGATATTACAACATGTCCACATTGTGGTCGTATCCTTCATGTGGAAGCATCACAAGAATAGGTAAAAATGCCATTTAGCATTTTTTATTTTACTCTGAGTGTTTTGCTATATTTTATAGCACTACCACTCTTGGTATATCTCTCATTTAAGTCAAAATACAAAGAATCAATCCCTGCTCGTTTTTTTCTTTTTAATAATCCTAGATTTAATAATGAAAATGGTGTGTGGTTTCATGTATGCTCATTTGGTGAAGCAAAAGCGATAAAGCCGATTTTGGATGCTCTTTATGATGAAGATATAAAGATAACAACGGTTACTCATACAGGTCAAAATCAGGTTAGAAAATATAATGCTGATGTAAGATATTTGCCATATGAGATGTTTTTACCTTTTTGGGCTAAAAAGCAGAGAGTTCTTGTAGTTTTAGAGGCTGAATTTTGGTACATGCTTTTTGCAGTTATGAGAGCAAAAGGTACAAGAATAATTTTGTTAAATGCTAGAATTTCTGAAAAAAGTGCTAAAAAGTATCTTCAGTTTGCATGGTTTTATAAAAAGATGTTACGGTATGTGGAGATTATTTATGCTCAAAGTGAAGCTGATAAAAATCGCTTTTTAGCTTTGGGTGCGACAAATATTGAAGTGATTGGGAATATTAAACTTGCAGGTGAGATTAAAAAAACTTCGGAGTATGAAAAGCCACATGCCGAGATAATCGTAGCAGGAAGCACACACGAAACAGAAGAGGAGTCAATCCTAAAAGCTTTTGTAGAGTATAAAAAACAGAGTGATTCAAAGTTAATCATAGTTCCAAGACACCCTGAAAGATTTGAGAGTGTATATAAGTTAATGAAAGAGTATAGTGATAAAAATTCACTAACACTTTCAAAGTTTTCCACATGCCAAGATTTTGAAGCAGATTTAATTCTTATAGATTCTATGGGTGAGTTAAACAATATATATGCGATAAGTGATATAGCTATTGTGGGTGGAGCATTTAAAGAGGGTATAGGTGGACATAATCCACTAGAACCTGCTTATTTTGGATGTAAGATAATTACAGGTAAACACTTTCATGACCAAAGAGAGTTGTATAAATATGTTCATCATGTTCAGTATGTTGAGCGAGATGAGATTCATAAAGCTCTTATGGCATGTGGAGATTTACCACCATCAATGGTTGAAGAGACTATAAATTTAGAAGCAGTAATAAATAAAATTAAAAAACAATAGATTTCTCGCCGCAGGCGTAGCTTTAGTGAGAGGAATTTACAAGGAATTACTTCCTTGAAAAGGAGAAAAAAATGACAGAAAAAGCGTATAAAATATTAGCTACACAAGAGGGAATTTCAAATTCACAAGCTAAATCTATGATAGATAGAGGTTTAGTTTATGTTGGAAATAAAAAAGTGATGATTGCTCGTGGAGAGATAGATTCAAAAACTATGTTTAGAGTTATCAAGATTGAAAGAGCAAAACCGATTTTTGAAAATGATGATATTATTGTTGTAGATAAACCAGCTTATGTAAATTCGGACGAGATTGAAAGACAGTTTAAACCAGCTGTTTTACTTCATAGACTAGACCGTGAAACAAGTGGTGTTTTGATGCTTGTTAAAAATGAAGAGTTTAGAGAAAAAGCGATTGGTGAGTTTAGAAAAGATAAGGTTTATAAAGAGTATATCGCATGGGTTGAGGGAATTATCTCTGAACCGATAGAGGTTGATAAAGCGATTTTAACTCAAAAGAAAAATAACAAAGCTTACTCAAATGTATCGGGTAAAGGAAAACCTGCCAGAACTGAATTTTTTCCTGATATTGTAAGTGCAAATAAAACAAAAGTAAAATGTATTATCCATAATGGACGAACACATCAAATTCGTACTCATTTAAGATATATTGACCATCCTATAGTTGGTGATGAGCAATACGGTGGAAGACGAGCAAAAAGAGTTATGCTTCATGCTCATAAAGTTAGACTTTTAGGGATGGAATTTGTGGCAAAAGAGCCAAAAATGTTTATTGACTTTCAATAAGTTATAAATTTAAATCAATTACGATATAATTCGCAAATTTCAGGAGAGATAAATGTTTGATACTTTAACAGATTCGTTTACAAATGCCATTAAAAAGATTCGTTTTCATGACGATGAGAAGGCACTTACTAAAGCACTTAATGAGCTAAAGAAAAACCTTTTAAAAGCAGATGTAAACCATAAAGTTGTTAAAGAGTTATTGGCAAAAGTTCAAGTAGATACTAAAGCAAATGGAATTGGTAAAGATCAATTTTTAGATGCTATGAGAAAAGCTCTTTATGAACTACTTGAGATTGGTGGAAACAAAGGTTTTATCTTTGCACCAAATCCCCCTACAACAATTTTAATGACAGGACTTCAAGGTTCTGGTAAAACAACTACAAC
>JAGGWE010000153.1 GCA_021157665.1 Sulfurimonas sp. | reverse complement strand
TAACTTAAACCTGTAATCCCCTGTGCAGTTAATTGAGCAACAGTATCCTCTTTAATAGGTGTTGTTTTTAATATAGTTATTAAAACCTCTACTTGTTCTGTGTTTTTTGGGTTTATTTTTAGTTTTGTAACCTTACCAACACTTATACCTCTATATTTTACTGCTGCATCCATATTTAAACCATGAACAGATTCATCAAAATGAATATTGTACTTTCTTACCTCTTGCTCTGCTGTCGGTTTTACTAGCCAATAAGTAAAGGCAAAAATCAAACCTATACCAACAAAAACTAATAAGCCAATTAATGTATAGTTTACTTTATTGTTCATATTTTATAAATCCCCATTATATACTTATTTTAAATCTGAAAAAAATGTTTGTATAAATTCACTTTTGGCTGAAGCAACTTCATCTAAAGTTCCTTCAAATGCTATTTTTTTATTGTCAATAATTGCTATACGGTCAAGTGTATCATAAATTGATTGTAAATCATGTGAAACCATTACAATTGTCAGCCCCAGTAAATCACGAAGTTTTAAAATCAAACTATCGAAATCTCTCGCTGAAATAGGGTCAAGCCCACTTGTTGGTTCATCAAGAAACAGAAGCTTTGGATCCATTGCAAGTGCTCGAGCCAATCCTGATTTTTTCTTCATACCACCACTGATTTGAGATGGATATAAATTCGCATCTGCTGATTTTAGTCCAACTAAATTTATCTTAAATTCAACAATTTCATTTATCATTTTTTGAGATAAATCACTATATTCAACTAAGGGTAGTGCAATATTTTGAGCGATTGTAAGTGAAGAAAACAGTGCACCAGCTTGAAATAAAACACCCCATTCTCTTCTTAATTTTTGTGCCTTTGAATGGGAAATTCCATTTAACTCATCTCCTAAAATTTTAATACTACCACCATGAAACTCTTGAAGCATCACTATCTCACGAAGTAAAGTTGTTTTACCACACCCACTCGGTCCTAGTAAGCCATAAATTTCACCACGATTTACACAAAGGTTTAATCCATCATGTACAACTCTTGTACCAAAAACAGTTTTTACATCTTTAACTTCAATAACTTTATCCATTATATCCCCAAATTTGTAAATACTATTGAAAAAATTGCATCACAAATAATCACTGCAAAAATTGATTCAACTACACTTTTTGTTGTATTAAAACCTATACTTTGTGTATCATTTTTAACCATTAAACCTCTATAAATACCAATAGTAGCAATTAAAAATGCGAAAAATGGACCTTTTAATATCCCTATAAAAAAATGTTTTGGGGCTACTACTTCATTAAATCTATCTATAAAAAGAGTTGGTGTTATTTGTAAATCTAAACTTGCTACAAGCATACCACCCAAAACACCCATCATATCTGCTACAAAAATAAGTATTGGCATTACAAGCATAAGTGCAAGTATTCGAGGCATTACTAAAAAGATATATGGATCAAATCCCATCGTTCTCATCGCATCTAACTCTTCTGTAATTTTCATCGCACCAATCTGTGCAGTAAATGCTGAGCCACTTCTACCAGCAATTACAATAGCAGTAATTAAAGGTGCTAACTCACGAAGAATAGAGATACCAAGCATATCAACTAAAAATATATTTGCCCCATATATTTTTAGTTGATATGACGACTGATATGCAACAACTAAGCCTATAAGAAAACTCGTTAAAGAGATAATAGGAAGAGCCTTAACTCCACTCTCATTTATCTCAAAGGCTATCTCTTTAAATCTAATATTTTTTATAGATTTTAAATAATATATTTTGGTAGTAAATAAATTTCCTAAAAAATTTAAAAATGACAATAAACTAATATAATAGATATAAATATATTTACCAACAGAATACAAAAATGACTCTTTATCTGGAGATGGAAGTTTATCTGAATGTAATTTTTGATTTTTAACTAACTCAAGAGTATCTTTAATATCTTTAGAGTTTAAATTTACACTTACTTTTATATCTAATTTTTCATATTTAATAAGTAGATTATTTATAAAAATAGCTGTAGCAGTATCAATAAAACAAACCTCTTCTAAATCAATTTGTATATCTTTTATCTTTAAAATATTTTGTGTATTTAATTGTTTTTGAAGTGTAGTAATAGAATAAAGACTTAACTCCCCTGAAAATTTCAAAAGGAGTTTATTATCTATGAAAGATATACTCAGAGCATAATTATTCATAAAAAATATTAAAAATCTCTCTCAAGAAGTTTATTTACTTTTAATATTGTTAAAATTTTACCCTCTTGTTTACCAACACCATCTATCATACTCTCAGCAGATGCGATAGTATCAGGTGGTGGTCCTATATCTGTTTTTTTAAGTCTAATAGCTGCAGTTAACCTATCAATCACAAAACCAGCAACTTCATCATCTTGTTTTAATACAAAAAATCTTGTTTCATCATTATGATTTTTAGCACCTAATCCAAACTTAACTCTTAAATCAATCAAAGGAATTACAGAACCACGAAGATTAAATACACCAAGAACATATGGAGGAGTTTGAGGAACTCTTGTCCATGGAATCGGTTTAATAATCTCTTGAATAGTTAAAATTGGTACTGCATATTCTTCTTCACCTATGATAAATCCAACTAACTGCACTATATCATTTGATTGATCTAGTCCAACATCTTGTTGCTCAGCCTGTTTATTAATAATTTGTTTTAATTTATCACTCATTATAAGAACTCCGATTTAAAGTTAACATTTCTTTGAACTACACTAGATAGATAATCAGCAGAATATGGTTTAGTAATATACTCAACCATTCCAGACTCAACACCTCTCATTCTATCAGACTTACCTGTACGAGATGTTACTGCAATTAGAGGTAAATTTTTATATTTATTATATTTTTTAATCTCTGTCGCTAAAGAGTATCCATCCATTCTAGGCATCTCAATATCAATCAACATTGCATCAAAATTATGTTCACCTGATTTTAAAACATTAAGTGCTTCTTGTCCATCATGTGCTTCAACTAAAGTAATTCCTGTTGACTCTAAAGCTTTTCTCATAATCATTCTATCTGTTTTAGAATCATCAACAATCATAACTTTATAATCACTAGCTTTTAATTTTTCATGAGAAATTTGAGCTGTTTGAGCTTGTGTAGCAACTGTGGCTTTCACACCTTTTGCCATCTGCATAAGTGCAACAACATCAACAATAAGAGTAACACCACCATCACCACGAATAGTAGCTCCAGCAATACCTTCAATCCCTTTTAGGTAATCACCCAAAGACTTAATAACTATCTCTTCTTGTCCAACAAGTGAATCAACAATAAGTCCAATCTTTTGAGCACCAAGTCCTAAAACAACAACATAAGCATATTCATTTGCATCAAGAATTCTATCTACTTCAAAAATATCACCGATATGAACAAGAGATAAAACCTCTTCACGAAGTCTCATTACTGAACGATTTTCAACTGTATAAATCTCATCTTGAGAAATTCTAACAGTCTCTAAAACTGAAGCTAAAGGAATCGCATAATACTCCTCTTGAACACCAACAAGAAGTGCTTGAATAATTGCAAGAGTTAGAGGAATTTTCAACTTAATAGAAGTTCCATTTCCTAACTCACTATCAATATCAATAATACCATTTAGTTTTTCAATATTTGTTTTTACAACATCCATTCCAACACCACGACCAGATACATTTGTAACAGCGGCAGCAGTTGAAAAACCAGGTTTAAAAATAAGAGCAAATGCCTCTTTATCGCTCATAGTATCTGATTCTTTTTCAGTTATAATACCTTTTTCAAGAGACTTATTTTTAAGCATATCAATATCAAGACCTTTACCATCATCATCAATCTGGATAACAATAGCATTACCTTCATTATAAGCTTTTAGTTTTATCGTACCTGTCTCATTTTTACCAGCTGCCACACGAATATCTGGCATCTCAACACCATGATCACATGAGTTACGGATAATATGAACAAGAGGATCACCAATCTCTTCAACAATTGATTTATCAAGTTCTGTCTCTTCACCAGAAATCTCAAGTTCAATTTTTTTGTTAAGTTCACGAGTTAAATCACGAATCATTCTAGGGAACTTGTTAAATACTTTACCAATTGGAAGCATTCTTGTTTTCATAACTGCGATTTGCAAGTCAGTTGTAACAAGTGAAACAATAGAAACAACTTGATTAAGCTCTTCTAAAAACTCTTCACCCTCATATCGCTCTTCAACATCATCATTAATTTTAATAAGTCTATTTTTAGCAAGAACAAGTTCTCCAATAAGGTTCATTAAATGATCAAGTCTTTTTACATCAACACGAATAGTTTGCTCAACAATAGCAGGAGCTTTTTTTGCAGGAGCAGCAGCTTTTGCATCACTACTTGGTGGAACAGGAACAGGTTTTACTGGTGCAGGTGGTGGTGGAGGCGGTGGAGTTGCAGATGAAGAAGTTTCTTTTTGTTCTTCTTCACTAGGAGCTGGTGGAACCTCTGGTACTTTCTCACCAGATGCTATCTTAGCAGCCCTTTTAGCCTTATCTTCATCTTGTCTTTGATTAAGAAGTCTTTCTATCTCAGCTTCAACATCTTCATCACTCATAGAATCAAAATCTAATTCTTCCTCAACTGCTGGTTCTTCTTCTACTGGAGTAGCTAATGATTCAACAGCAGCAACTTCACCATCACCACCACTTATCTTATCAAGTCTAGCAACACAAGCTGAAACATCAATTCCAGCATCAGCACTAGTATCACGGATAGTGTTTAGAAGTGCTTTCATTAAGTCGATAGACTCAAGAACAACATCCATAATATCTGGAGTTATTATAAGATCTCCATGTCTAGCTTTGTTTAAAACATCTTCCATATGGTGTGTTAAATGAGTTAAAACATCAAAGTTTAAAAATGAAGAAGCACCTTTAACAGTATGAGCAACTCTAAAAATTCCATTTAAAAGTTCTAAATCTTCTGGTGTATTTTCTAACTCAACCAAATCTTCATCTAGCTTCTCTACAAGTTCAAAGGACTCAACTAAAAAGTCCTGTAATATCTCTTGAAATTCATCCATATTTATACTCCTACTTCATATGTGCACGAACAACTCGTGACACTTCATCATAAAATGTGCTTGCTTCAAATTTAACTAAATAAGCTTCACCACCTGCTTCCATCCCCCTGCTTTCACTAAAGTGATCACTTATAGATGAGTTAAAAACGATTGGAATATCAACAAATCTTCCATCCTCTTTTACATTTGCTGCAAAATGAAAACCATCCATTCTTGGCATCTCTACATCCGAAAGAATTAATTTTAAATGTTTAGAAATATCATCACCATACATTCCATATAAATCTTCAAGTTTTTCTAAACCATCTTGCCCGTCAATAGCTTCTACAACTTGAAAGCCCATTTTACTAAGAGCTTCTTTAACTATTTTTCTTGCAGTTGAACTATCATCTAAAATAAGTGCTAAACCAGAAAAAGTCTCAAGATCATGAGGGATTGCTTCAACATCTGGTTCATAAAGTCCTAAATCTTGAACAACGGTCTCTAAATCTAAAATAAGAAGAACATTGTCATTTTCTATTTTTGTAACACCTGTGATTTTACTACCATCTAATGTTCCAGAACCACTTGTAAAAGTAGCTGGTTCAATATCACTCCAATTTATTCTTCTAATTCTTTTGGCTTCATGAACAATAAAGCCAATTAAAACATTATTGAACTCTGTTATAATAATTCTTAAATTTTTTTCTAAACCCTCTGGAGAAGTTATTCCCATCCATTTTGCTAAATTTACAACTGGTATAACTACACTTCTTAAGTCAAAAATACCCTCTATATAATCAGGTGTACCAGGTAATTCTGTCAAATGAGGAACACGAATAATCTCTCTAACTTTTGAAACATTAATACCATAAATACCCTCATATACACCATCTTCACCTTGATTTAATATACGAAAATCTACAAGTTCCATCTCATTAGAACCAACTTTTAACGAACTTTCATTCATATTTATATCTCCTTAGAAAAACTGTTCTCTTCTAAAAACTCTTTATATTTGATTGATTTTACAATAAAATATCTTTGATTGCAAGCAAAAGCACCTAAATTTATATACTCTAATTTATCTAATTTTATTATTTTATTTTGATGAAAATGACCCTCTATAAAATAATCACAATCATAATTTTCAGTTATTCTTTTTTTAATTAACTGTTCAAAATATTTCAAATCTTTACAATCATCTTTTTTATCTAAATAAGC